>JBAUIQ010000079.1:0-34506 GCA_049683075.1 Pacificimonas sp. | reverse complement strand
GCCTGATCCTCGTGACGCCGAACGGCGAACGGACGATGAACACATATCTTGGAACGAGCGTCGATCTTGGCGCAGCCGAAGTCGACATGGACGCGGTTACGGCCGCGAAGTTCCTCTATCTGGAGGGCTATTTGTGGGATTCTGACAGCGCCCGGGCTGTCATGCAAAGTGCGATCGAGGCCGTACGCGGCGGCGGTGGACGCGCAGCCTTCACGCTATCCGATGGTTTCTGCGTCGATCGGCATCGCGACACGTTCCGGCCCCTCGCAGAGGGCGGTGTCGACGTGCTGTTCGCCAACGAGGATGAGATCAAGAGTCTCTATGAGGTCGACGGGCTGCAGGCCGCCATCGACGCGCAGCGCGGTAAGGTCGGCGTTGCCGTCATCACGCGCAGTGCCAAGGGCGCGGTCATCTTATCGGGTCATGACACGATCGAGGTGCCCGCCGAGGCTGTCGACAAGGTCGTCGACACGACCGGCGCGGGCGACCTCTTCGCCGCGGGCTTCCTCGCCGGACTGGAGCAAGGCCGTGGGCTAGCGGACTGCGGGCGAATGGGCGCAGTCGCGGCGGCTGAAGTCATCTCCCATTATGGCGCACGGCCGCAGGCGGACCTGAAGGCGCTCGTGGGTTAGGCTGAGCCTTAAAGAAGCTGCTCGATCCGGACCGGCAGGTCGCGAACCCGTGTGCCTGTTGCGTGATAGACGGCATCGGTGATTGCCGCCGCCGTGCCGACATTGGCGAGTTCGCCGATGCCCTTCACGCCGAGGACGTTGATTTCATTGTCCTCTTCGGGGACCATGATGATATCGACCTGAGGGACATCGGCGTTGGTGGCAACGAGATATTCGGCGATATCGTCGTTGATGTAGCGACCGCGCGCCTCGTCCATCTCAGTGGCCTCGAGAAGCGCCGAGGCCATGCCCCAGATCATGCCACCCAGATACTGGCTGCGCGCGGTGCGAGGGTTCATGATACGACCAGCTGCAAAGGCGCCCGTCATGCGGGGAACGCGGATTTCGCGCGTCCGGGAATTGATGCGGACCTCAACCATCTCCGCGCCGAAGGCGAACATGGTGCGGTTCTCCGCCGCGCCGCCCTTGATGACGACGCCGCCTTCGTAGAGGGACTTCGCTTTCCCCTCTTCGACTTCCTTCGGCACCCACTCGGCATATTCAGACAGGCTAGACTGGCCGAGACGATCGAAGGCTGCTTGCCGGTTCTCGTCCGACATCGGACCGTTCGCCTGTAGCTCGGTAAGCAGCTGATCGCAGGCCTTCGCGACAGCTGACGTGACGCTGGCCGTGGTCACGGAACCACCAGAAACCGGACCCGGTGGCAGGTCGCTGTCGCCGCACTGAACCGTGATGCGCGTCGGGTCGATGCCGAGTCGCTCGCCCGCCGTCTGGCCGATAATGGTGTAGGCACCAGTGCCAACATCGTGCGCCGCGACTTCGACGCGTGCCGTGCCGTTCGCGCCAAGGGTCACCCGCGCTGTCGCAGGGGACATGGATGTCGGGTAAGTCGCCGTCGCGCAGCCCCAGCCGATCAGCCAGTCGCCGTCGCGCATCGAGCGCGGTGCGGGCGTGCGACGCGACCAGCCGAACTGCGCGGCGGCGGCGTCGTAACATTCGTTGAGCGAGCGGCTGGTATAGGGCGCGCCCGTCAGCGGATTGACGCGCGTGTCGTTCATCTTCCTGAATTCGACCGGGTCGATCCCGGCCTTTTCCGCCAGCTCGTTCATGGCGCTTTCGAGCGCATACATGACGGGCACTTCGGGCGGCGAACGCATGAAGACGGGGACGTTTCGGTCGCCGCGGCTGATCTTCTGGTTCGACCCGATCGCCTTGAAATCATACATTGCGGCGGAGTTCTCGATGCCGCCATTGCGATAGACATCGAGCTTCGACGTGAATTCGTCGAGATCGTGATGGTAGCCGGTCAGCTTGCCATCTGCGTCGCAGCCGAGGCGAACGCGATTCTTCGTCTCCTGCCGATATCCGGCCGTCGTATATGCCTGGTCGCGCATCGTCACGAGCTTCACAGGACGGCCATGTTCGCGCGCGGCGAGCGCCGTCAGCGAGGTGCGGTGGCCGATCGCCGCCTTCGATCCGAAGGCGCCGCCGACGAAGGGCGACACATAGTGGACGCGCTTGACATCGATGCCGAGCTGGTCGGCGACGGCATGTTTCGCGCCCCAGACGAACTGGCTGGGTTCATGGACGATCAGCTTATCGCCGTCCCAGACGCAGGTCGTCGTCGGCAGCTCGATGGTATTGTGATGCTGGATAGGCGTTGCATAGTCCGCCTCGACGACGTGCGCCGAGCCCGCAAGTGCCGCCTCCACGTCGCCAAGCGACGGGTTCTCGAACCCGTCCTGAACCTCGGTCATCGCCTGATTGTCGACGCCCGGCGAGCCGAAGGTCGTGGCGGGCGTTTCCTCGGCATAGCTGATCTTCAGCTTGTGCGCGGCTTCCCGCGCGCCCTCATAGGTCTCCGCGACGACATAAGCGACGATCTGGCCATCATGCGCAATCTCCGGTCCGGCGAGCGGCACCTGTGATGTCAGTGCCAGCCCGCCCGCGCCGAAATGCTTGATCGGCTGCAACGGCGGACGGTTTTCGTGCGTCATGATCGAGAGGACACCGGGGACGGCAATCGATGCGCGCTCGTCAATGCCGGTAATGCGGCCCTTGGCGATGGTCGAGGTGACCAGATAGCCGTGGAGCGGCGTTCCCGGAACGGCGAGGTCGTCGGCGTAAATCTTGCCGCCCGTCACCTTCTGGCGCGCCTCGTAGCGGGGAATGGGTTTGCCGGCATTGTCCATCGTCGGCGCGGCGGTCGTTGTCATCGTGGTCATGGGATTAACCCTCCATCCGGGCGGCATCGGTGACGGCACGCACAAGCGTGCGTTTGCCGAGTTCGATCTTGTAGTCGTTGTGGCCGTGGGTTTCCGCGCCCGCGAAGGCGGCATCGGCGGCGGCGGTCAGGCGCTCTTCGGTCAGCGGGCCGCCCTTCAGCGCAGCCTCGGCGTTCGCGGCTCGCCACGGGATGGTTGCGACACCGCCAAGGCCGATGCGAACATCGGCCACATCGTCCCCGTCCATGCGGACGGCGACCGCCGCACTGGCAAGCGCATAGGCATAGGACTCGCGATCGCGAATTTTCAAGTAGGTGGATCGCGGCCAATTCACATCGGGAATGGTGAACGCGACGATCAGATCGCCCGGCTGCAGGTTGGTTTCGATATCCGGACGGTCGCCGGGCAGGCGGTGGAGATCGGCGAACGCGATGGTGCGCGGGCCGGTCTTTCCAAGGATATCGACGCTTGCGTCGAGGGCGATCAGCGCCTGTGCCCAGTCACCTGCATATTTGGCGATGCAATGGGGGGAGGTGCCGAGGACGGCGTGCTGGCGATTGACACCGTCGAGCGCGGCGCAGCCGGAGCCCGGTACGCGCTTGTTACACTCGGCATAGCTCGTGTCGCGATAATAGGCGCAGCGCGTATGTTGCAGCACATTACCGCCGAGCCGCGCCGCGTTTCGCAATTGCGCGGAGGCAGCGAGCCAGAGCGAGTCGGTAAGGACCGGGCAGCGCCTGCGCAGCTCCTCATTCGCTGACAGTTCGGCCATCGAGACGAGCGCGCCGATGCGTAGCCGGTCGCCGGACATTTCGATACCGCGCATCCGCGCATCGTCGATATGGGAAATATCGATCAGCCGGTCGGGCGTCATGACGTCGAGCTTCATCAAGTCGATGAGCGTCGTCCCGCCCGCGTGGAATTCGGCGCCATCGTCAGCGCTCTGGACGGCGGCGGTGGGAGAGGCGGCGCGTTCGTAGGTAAAGGGGCGCATCAGGCATCTCCCATATGCGGCGCGGCCTGTTTCACGGCGTCGACGATGTTCGGATAGGCCGCACATCGGCAAAGATTGCCGGACATATGCTCGCGAATTTCCGCGTCGCTGCCTGCGTGGCCCTCCTTCACAAGGCCGACCGCGGACATGATCTGTCCCGGCGTACAATAGCCGCACTGGAAAGCGTCGTTATCGACAAATGCCTGCTGCATCGGGTGAAGGTTATCGCCGGAGGCGAGGCCTTCGATGGTCAGGATGTCCTGTTCGGCGACCGTCGCCGCGAGCGTCAGGCAGGCGAGGCGGCGCTCTCCGTCGACATGGACGGTGCAGGCACCGCATTGGCCGTGATCGCAGCCCTTTTTTGAGCCGGTCAGGTCAAGATCGTGGCGCAGCGTATCGAGAAGTGTTGCGCGTGGATCGATCTCTAGGCCGCGACGACGGCCATTGACGGTGAGCGATAAGGCCATCTTCCCGGACCCGCCGTTCGTTTGCGACGATGTAGATTGTGATTGAGCGCCGGTCGATGTTCCCAGCGCCGCCGCTGCGCCACCGGCAAGTGCACCGGTTTTCAAGACTGAGCGTCTGTCGACGCCGTCGTTCGCTTCACTCGTCGCCATGATACCGTCTCCTGATCCGTTCGCTGAAGCGAACGCGTGAGACGGCTGAGCGGTTTCAAACGCTGAGGAGACGCCAGGTCAGCTGAAGAACACGCCGAAGACGAGAATCGCGACCAATGCCAACGGGCAGAGCCAGGCGATCAGGAACCGCCAGATGAGGTGCAGGCCACCCGAAATGCCGTTCTCAGCATCGATAAGGCGCTTGTCGGCGACCCAGCCCGTAAAGATCGCCGTCAGGAGGGCGGCAAGCGGCAACATGATCTTTCCGGTGAGCGTATCGAGGATGTCGAAGATGCCCTGGCCCGCAAACAGCGGAATGGCGTCGAGCGGCTTCAGATCCCCAAGGATGTTGAAACTTAGCGCTGCAACAACGCCAAGACCGAAGGCCGCGCCGCCAACGACGAGGGCCGTCGGCGCCCGCGCGCTATCGAACTTGTCCATTGCCCAAACGGTCGGGGCTTCGAGAAGCGCGACGCTGGATGTCAGGGCGGCGAAAAAGACCATGACGAAGAATGCGAGACCGATCAGCGAACCGGCGGGCATCGCCATGAAGCTTGTCGGGAGCGTCTGGAACATCAGTGTCGGTCCGGCATCGACGGCGAGGCCCGCCGCAAAGACGATCGGGAAGATCGCGAAGCCGGCGATCAGCGCCACCGAGGTGTCGGCCGCCGCAATGATGCCGGATGTCGACGCCAGATTGACGTCACGACCCGCATAGGCGCCGTAAGTAATCATCAGCGCGGACCCGAGAGACAGGGAAAAGAATGCCTGCCCCAAAGCCGCAAGCATGACGGGCGGCGTTAATTTTGCGGGCTCGAAGCTGAACAGGAAAGTTGCCGCCGCGCCGAAGTCGCCCTCGACCGCGCCATAGATCGTAATGCCGAGAAAGAGAAAGAAGAAGGCGGGCATCAGGCGCGTTGCGACGAACTCGATGCCGCCCGAAACGCCGCGGGCCACGACGAAGACGGTAATGCCCATGAAGACCGCGTGAAGCCCGAGCAAGGTGACATTGTCTGCGAACAGCGCCGGGAGCAACGCCTGTACCTCCTCCGCAGGCGTGCCCTCGAACGCTCCGCCTGTAAAATTGCCGAGCGAACCGGCGAAATCGCCGAGAAATTGGCCAATATAGAAGAGCACCCACCCGCCAAGGACGCTGTAGAAGCTGATAATCAGAAATGCGCCGAACGCACCGAGCATTGCGAGGACCGCCCAGCGCGGCGAGGCGCCGGACTCCGCCGCGACCTTGCGAACGCTGCCTGGGGCGGACGTCTGACCATGACGACCGATAAGGGTCTCAGACAGGAGAACCGGCAGGCCGATCAGGACGACGCAAAGAATATAGAAAATGACGAAGGCGCCGCCGCCGTTCGATCCCGCTTCGGCGGGAAAGCGCCACAAATTTCCGAGCCCCACGGCTGAGCCGACGGCAGCGAGAATGAATGCCGCCTTGCCCGACCATTGCTCTTGGCTCGCTGTTTTTGCCGCCATCTGTTCTCCGCCTCCCCGGAAATATCGTGGCCGACGGCTCTAGCGAGGCAATACGGACATAGGAAGCGGGGGCGTATCGCCATGTCGATGAGACATGGACACGTGTGCTACTGTCTCCCCTGTCGAGGCTTAAGCGTGGCAGGATTAGCCGCTCGGCTCGATAAAGCCGCCTTTTTAGTGGCGGCTACGGCGAACCAATGCCGAAAGCGGTCTTTTCTCATGTCTGGCGCGAGTTGTCGCAGTCGGAGCTCGGGTGGAGAAATTCTTAGAAACCTGCTATCGAAGCAGACGAAGGGAGACCGAAATGATCCTCTTGAAACCGGTCCTTGCAGGGCTTTTGGCAATCGGCGCGGCAACGACGGCCAGTGGTGCGATCACGGTCGTCGGCAACAGTGATGGCGCGCTCTGCTATGAATCGGCAAAACGCGCGCAGACATCGGCGACGGCTCTTGCGACCTGCACCAAGGCTTTGGAAGAAGGTGCACTGTCGAAGCGCGACAAAACCGCGACCTTCGTCAACCGCGGCATCGTGCATGTCCACCGCGGTGATGTGGCGCTCGGCCTTGCAGATTATGAAACAGCGCTTGCGATGGACGCGAACCTTGCGGAGGCGCATACCAATCGCGGTATCGCGCTGTGGCGCACGAACGGGTCGCTGACGGATGCGCTGGCTGCGCTCGACAGGGGTATCGCACTCGGCACTGCAGAGCCGGAAGTGGCGCACTTCATGCGCGCGGTCGTCCATGAGGATCTCGGCAATCTCGAGAACGCCTATCTGGACTATAAGCGCGCCCTCGAGATCGCCCCTGGCTGGGAACTCGCGCAGGTGGAGCTGTCCCGGTTCGTGGTCCCGAGCTGAGGTTTATTTCAGTTCGTAAACCACGTTAACGTTGACGCCGAGATTTAGCTCGCCGGGCTGGATCGGGGTCGAGGCGGACTCGTCCATCGCCATGCGTGCCATTTGCGGCACCGGGCGCGGCATATAGGAGCCGCCGCCCTCGCTGATCGAGACGATCCGGGCGACGCGCATGCCAGCGGCACTGGCATAGATGTCGGCGCGGGCACGCGCCTTTGCCATGGCATCGCGGCGCGCGGCGTTTAACGCCGCCTCTTCATCATCGACCGAGAAGCTGGGACCATTGATCTGGTTCGCCCCTTCGGAGACCAATGCGTCCAACGCGCCGCCAGCGTCAGAAAGATCACGCAGCTTCACTTCAACCATATTTGCCGCACGATAGCCGGTGATGCGCGGCGCGCGGCGGTCTTGATAATCATATTCGGGGTTCAGGTTCAGGTTATTCGTCTGGATGTCGCGGTCGGCAACGCCCACTGCTTGGAGGGCCGCGATCACGCGCGACATGCGCTCGCGGTTCTGTTGCATGGCCTCATTGGCAGTGGCGGCCTGTGTAACGACGCCCGCCGATAGGCGCGCGATATCCGGCGCCACATCCGTCTCGCCACGCGCACTGATCGTCAGCAGCGTGTCGGCAGGTACCATTGCCGCGCTGGTCATCGTGCGATCGCCCTGGGCGGCAAGCGGCGTCGCCAGAGCGAAGATGGCAGCGGCAGCAAGCCAGGTGATGGAATTGGTCATCTTTCGTCTCCTCGAATTCGCGTCAGCTGTGTGAAGATGACACACGCAGACACGATTGCGGCGCGCACGGCCAATATAGCCACGCACGCCGCGCATTTATCGCAAACCGGCAATGAACGCCGGATGGCTCCAAAGGTCAGACCTTTCGCGCTTTAAACATTCGATAAAGCCACAGAAGCAGGACGGCACCCAGCGTCGCGACGATAAGCTGCACGATAAGGCCGCCACCAATGCCAAGAGCGCCGGCGATGAACCCACCGACGATCGCGCCGGCGATGCCGAGAAGGATCGTAACGATGATACCGCCCGGATCACGGCCCGGCATGATCAGTTTTCCGAGAACACCGGCTACCAGGCCGATGAGGATCCAATAGAGAATATCGCCCATTTTTCCGCTCCCACTTTTTTACCATTTTATCATGGCTGTCAGGGCAAGAACGTGATCGTCGCCGTAAAGTTTCCAGGAGGATAGCATTCGCCGTCGTCGATCTCGTTTTTTGCGCTGGCGCGACAAGAAGGCTAAGTGCCGACAGGCCTCCGGCTTGCGGTTGGTGATTTATAGGACTAACACAGTCGTCGACAGCGGGGCGTCCGTCGGCGACTCGTAGCGTGTCATTTCGAGGGCCGAAGATGAATATTCAGCAGCGTGTCAGGGTCGGCGATGCCGAGCCCGCCCGGTCTCCCGACGACCTGTCGGGAACGGCGCGGTCGACGTCGCACGGCATATCCAAGGGTACGTGGATCGTCATCGCCCTTGCCGCACTTGCAGCCATCGGCATCGCCGCGTGGTTCCTTACGCGTGGCGGGGACGAAGCTGTCGCTGCCGATGCCGGATCGGCATCCGTTCCTACGGTGTCCGTCATCGTTCCCGGCCTTTCCGAAGTGACGGCCGACGTGCGGGTGACGGGCAGCGTTGGCGCGCAGCGTGACCTGCCTGTTGGCGTTCAGGGTCAGGGCGGCATGGTCATGTCGGTTTTGGTCGATGAGGGCGATTATGTGCGCGAGGGGCAGGTCTTGGCGCGTATAGATAAGTCGGTTCAATCTCAGCAGGTCGCGCAGCTGCGCGCCGGCGTTGCGCAGGCCGATGCGGATGCTGCGTTGGCGCAGTCGGAACTAGAACGAGCGGAGGCGCTCGTGGAACGCGGCTTCATTTCTACGGCCGATATCGAACGTCGGACGGCCGAGCGCGACAGTGCACGGGCGCGGGTAAACGTGGCGCGAGCGCAGCTTCGCGCGGCCGAAGCCCAGCTTGCCCAGCTTGACGTTCGGGCACCTGAATCCGGGCTGATCCTCGAGCGCCGGGTCGAAGAGGGACAGGTCGTCAGTCCCGGTTCGGGGGCGCTCTTCCGTATCGCGGAAGACGGGCAGATGGAGCTTCGCGCGAACGTCGCCGAAGCAGATCTGCGCGGTCTCACGGTGGGTCAGAATGCTGACGTCCAGCTGACCGGCAGTCCGACGGCTTACAAAGGTCGCGTCTGGATGGTCTCGCCGATCATCGACCCGACGACCCGCCAGGGCGAGGCACGCATTTTGATTTCAGGGGACCAACAAGTGCGCCCCGGTGCGTTTGCGACGGGTCTGATCGAGACGGGAACGGCTGAACGACCGGTTTTACCGGAATCCGCGGTCTTCGGCGGTGTCGATGATGCCTTCGTTTTCATCGTCGACGATGAAAATAACGTATCGCGCCGCACGATCGTGACCGGTCCTGTCAACGCATCGGGTGTGACGATCGTCGACGGACTTTCCGGTGAGGAGCGCGTCGTCATGTCGGCGGGCGCCTTCCTGAATGACGGCGACCCGGTCGAACCACGGCTGGTCGACGGCGAAGAGAGCTAAAAGACGATGCGGAACCTCTCCAGCTGGTCGATCCAGAACCCTGTCGTCCCGATCGTCCTTTTCATCGCATTGACGGTGGCGGGGATCGTCAGCTTCAATCGGCTGGATATCAATCAGGAACCGGACGTCGTTTTCCCGGTCGCCTTCGTCAATGTCACCCAGCCGGGTGCCGCCGCCGAGGAATTGAAGACGCAGGTGACGCAGCGCGTCGAGGCTGCGGTGCGCGGTGTCAACGGCGTAGACGAGATATCCTCGACCATTCGCGAGGGCTCCAGCTCGACCTCCGTCCAATTCGATTTCGGCACGCCCATCGACAGGGCGGTGAACGACGTACGCGATGCGGTGCAGAGCATCAGATCCGACCTGCCCGAAGGCATATTGGAGCCGCAGGTGTCGCGCGCGGATTTTGGCGGCATCATCGCGTTTTTGTCGATCTCTGCCACCGACATGACGCAGCAGCAGCTGTCCTGGTTCGCCGACGACACGGTTGCGAAGCGGCTGTTGTCCATCGACGGTATGTCGAGCGTCGGGCGTGGCGGCGGAGTGGATCGCGAAATTCGCGTCGAACTTGATCCTCTCCGCATGGAAGCGATCGGCGTCACGGCCGCGCAGGTGAACAGCCAGCTTCGCCAGCTGAACATCAATGCGGGTGGCGGGCGCACCGAAGTTGCCGGCGCCGAACAATCCGTCCGCGTCCTCGGCAATGCGTCCGACGCGCTGGCGCTGTCGCAGACGCAGATTAGCCTCGGCAACGGACGTTCGGTCCGGCTGGAGGAGATTGCTACGGTCAGCGACGGGTTCGGCGAACGTCGCAGCATTTCCAAGCAGAACGGCCGAGAGGTCGTCAGTGTCAGACTGGAAAAGGCAAAGGGCGCCTCTGACGTCACGGTCTTCGAGTCTGTCCGGGACGAGGTGGCCGCCATGGAGGCGGATTTCCCTGGCGTCGATTTTACGGTGCTGTTCTCGCCCTATCAGGAGACGGTCGAGGCTTATAACAGCTCGATGCTGGCTCTGATCGAGGGCGCTGCGCTCGCGATTCTCGTGGTCTTTGTGTTCCTGCGGGACTGGCGGGCAACGTTGATTGCGGCGACCGCGATCCCGCTCAGTGCGATTCCGACTTTCTGGATGATGGACCTCTTCGGCTTCACGCTGAATTCGACGTCGCTTCTGGCGCTTGCCTTGGTCGCAGGTGTTCTGGTCGATGATGCCATCGTGGAGATCGAAAACATCATTCGCCACATGAGGATGGGCAAGTCGCCCTATCAGGCATCGATGGATGCATCGGACGAGATCGGCCTTGCCGTGGTCGCGACCTCCGCCGCCATCATCGCCGTCTTCCTGCCCGTCGGTTTGATGACGGGCATCCCAGGACAATTCTTCAAACCCTTTGGCCTGACCATTGTCGCTGCCGTCATTTTCAGCCTAGCGGTGGCACGCATGGTAACGCCGCTAATGGCTGCATATTTCCTTCGCCCGCATGGCGAGCGAGAGCATGCCGGCGGCCCGGTTATGGCGTGGTACACGAGGATTCTCGAATGGACGCTGCACCGGCGCAAGCGACCGGACGCGGTTCGTGACAGACTTTCGCGTTACGAAAAGGTTCGGGGTTTCGTCGGCGATCTGTTCCGCGATCACCGGATTTGGACCGTCTGCATCGGCGCTGCGGCGCTCGCCCTGACAGTCGTAACATTTGCAACATTGCCCTTCACGATCCAGCCGCAGATCGATCAGAAGAACGTCCAAGTGAACGTCAACATGCCGCCGGGCTCGACGCTACAGCAGACCGTGGACACCGCCGATTACGTCACGGAAATCCTGATGGAGGAACCGGAGGTCGAGAATGTGTTCGAGGCCATCGGCGTTGCCGACGCCACGCTCTACGTCAATCTGACGGATGACCGCGAGCGTTCGAGCATCGAATTTTCGCGGCAAATGGGCCCTGTGCTCGGCCGCGTTGCGGACGCGCAGGTAAGTTTCCAGGCGCAGCAGAATTTCGGCGGTTCGGCGCGCGACGTGAACGTCATGATCGCCGGTAGCGACTCCGAACTTCTCGAGGCGCAGGCCCAGAAAATCCTCAACGACATGCGCGCCGAGCGCGTTTTCGTTCAACCGCGCATCGCGGGCGGGCTGGAACGGCCGGAAATCGTCATATCGCCGAACTTCGCACTGGCCGCCGATCTTGGCATCACCACGACAGCGCTCAGCCAGACGATCCGTATCGCGACGATCGGCGATATCGATCAGAATGTCGCGAAGTTCAGTCTCGCCGACCGCCAGATACCAATCCGCGTCGTCCTGCCAACGGAGTCGCGTCAATCGCTGGACACGATCGCCAATCTGCCGGTGCCCACACAGACTGGCGGATCCGTGCCATTGAAGGTCGTCGCCGACATTCGGCTCGGCTCCGGTCCCGAAGTTCTTCGTCGTTTCGACCAACAGGATCGCATCGTGATCGGATCGGACCTTATCGAAGGCGTCGTCCCCGGCGAGGGCCAGCGAATCGCCGAAAACCTTCCTTCGGTGACGAATCTGCCGATGGGTGTTTCGCAGCCCTCCTTTGGCAATTCGAAAATCTCGCAAGAACTGACGTCGCAGTTCGCCATCGCGGCAATTGCGGGAATTCTGCTCGTCTTTGCCGTCCTTGTCCTCCTCTACAAGCGGGTCATGCCACCCTTCGTGAATATGGGCTCGCTGCTCCTCGCTCCTTTAGGTGGCGGGATCGCGCTGCATTTTACCGGACAACCGCTATCGATGCCGGTCATGATCGGACTTCTGATGTTGCTCGGGATCGTGGCGAAGAACTCGATCCTGCTGATCGATTTTGCGCTCGAAGAGATGTATCGCGGTGTTCAGCGCCGGATCGCCATCGTGGATGCCGGTCGTAAGCGCGCGCAACCTATCGTCATGACGACGATTGCCATGGCGGCGGGTATGGTTCCCACGGCGATCGCGACGTCCGGTGGAGCGGCCTTCCGCGCACCAATGGGCATTGTCGTCATCGGCGGCCTCCTTCTCTCGACCGTGCTGACGCTTCTCATCGTACCGGCGGGCTTCAGCCTCGCTGACGATTTCGAGAAATGGCTCGGCAAATATTTCGGCCGCATGGTCAACAAGCCGACGGGCCAGGAACGACCCGGTGTCACGACGGACCGCGGGCCGGAACCGGGCGAGGGCGTTCAGCCCGCCGAGTGACGGCCCCATAACGGTGTCCCATTTTCGCAGGAATGCTCATCCTTTCGCGCCGCATCCGGCGCGCGGGATGCGGATGGTGGCGGCGGGCCTGCTGCTGGCCATGCTTTCGATCTTCGTCGGAACGCATCTCCTCGATGCCGACGAATCCGGCTGGCTCGGCTATGTGCAGGCCTTTAGTGAGGCGGCCCTTGTCGGTGGGCTCGCCGACTGGTTCGCGGTCGTCGCGCTGTTCCGCCATCCTCTCGGTCTGCCCATACCGCACACGGCCATCGTCCCGAAAAACAAAGATCGGCTTGCCGACAATCTTGCCGGCTTCCTTCAAACCAACTTTTTGACACCCTCAATCGTTGCGCGTCGTCTGTCCGCCATCGATGTCGCGGGCGCTGCCGGGCGCTGGCTGGCGGCTCCGCGCACGAAGGGCACTGGCGGCTTCGGCAAGTTCGCCGTCCAGATGATGGACGCGGCCGACAACGAGGCCGTCTCCGATCTGATCCGCGGCGGCATCGCCTCGAACCTCTCACGCATGGATGCCGCGACGCTAATGGGTCGCATCCTCGACCGCAGCATCGACGAGGGGCGCCTCCAGCCGGTTTTCGACAGCGTAGTGGCTTGGCTCGCGCGCATATTGGACCAGAACGAGACGCTTATTCGGGCTTTGGTCCATGACCGGACGCAATGGTTCCTGCGTGTGGCTGGTGTCGACGACCGGGTGGCGAATGCGCTCATCAACGGGATGCGCAAGCTGCTCATCGACATGGCTGCGGACCCGGATCATCCTCTCAGAACCAAGGTCATGATCTCGCTAAAGGACTTGGCCTTCGATCTGCAATATCTTCCGGAAACGAGGGAGACGGTCGAGCAGTATAAACGGGACTTAATCGACAATCCCGAGCTGGCCCGCTTTCTCGACGGCATTTGGGGCAATTTGAAAGAGAGTGCGCGGACGGCGCTGACCGATCCAGAGGCCGCGCTCTCCGGCCGTATGGGCGAAGGTCTGAGAAGCCTCGGCGATAGCATCGAAAGCGACCCGCAACTCCGCGCCAGCCTCAACAAATATACCCGCCGCGTCGTTACGGGCGTCGTGGCGGACTATGGCGAACAGATCGTCAGCGTGGTCTCCGATACGGTCAAACGCTGGGATACGGCAACGGTCAGCGACCGCGTCGAACGCGCCGTCGGCCGCGACCTCCAGTTCATCCGCGTAAATGGTACGCTCGTCGGCGGCCTCGTCGGCCTAACGCTCCATGGGTTGGTGGAGCTGCTGTAAGCTGGCACTATTTCAGCGCAGCGCAGGCCCGCTGCAGTCGGGTCAGCGCTTCCGTGAGCACGTCTTCTGCAACAGCATAGCTGATGCGAAAGGCCGGACTGAGCCCGAACGCTGCGCCATGGACGACAGCGACGCCTTCGGCCTCCAGGAAATAGGTCGCCACATCCTCGTCGGTTTCTAGCGTTTTTCCGTCAGGTGTCGTCTTGCCGATCAGGCCCGAACATTCCGGATAGACGTAAAATGCGCCGTCGGGTCGGACCGTCGTCAGACCCTCGATCTGGCCGAGCATGGAGAGGACGAGATCGCGGCGCTTCTGGAAGGACGCGGCGCGGTCCTTCAGGAAGTCCTGCGGCCCTTCGAGCGCGGCGCGGGCAGCTTCCTGGGAAATGGCGCAGGGGTTGGTCGTCGACTGCGACTGCAATTTGCGGATCGCCTTGATCAGCCACTCGGGACCGCCGGCGAACCCGATGCGCCAACCCGTCATCGAATAGGCTTTCGACGCGCCGTTCATCGTCAGGATACGGTCCCTCAGATCGGGGGCAAGCGCCGCCAGCGCGTGGAATTCGAAATCGTCATAGACAATGTGCTCATAAATATCGTCGGAGAGGATCATGACGTGGGGATGGCGGCGGAGCACATTGAGCAGGGCCTCGATTTCGGCCTTCGGATAGGCCGCGCCCGTCGGGTTGGAGGGCGAGTTGAAGATTAGCCATTTCGTCTTCGGCGTGATGGCATCCTCAAGCTGTTCGGGTGTCATGCGAAAACCTGCGCTGGCCGGACACGCCACGATAACAGGCGTGCCGCCGCAAAACTGCACGATGTCCGGGTAGCTGACCCAGTAGGGCGCGGGGATGACGACCTCGTCGCCAGAATCAACCGTTGCCATCATCGCGTTGAAGATCGTGTGCTTGCCGCCGACATTCACGGTGATCTCATCCAGGGCATAGTCGAGCCCGTTGTCGCGCTTAAGCTTCGCGGCGACTGCGCGCTTCAGCTCCGGCGTGCCGTCGGGCGCGGTGTACTTCGACTTACCGTCGTGGATTGCCTGGATCGCAGCGGCCTGAGCGTGTTCCGGCACGGCAAAGTCGGGCTCACCTGCGGCCAGTCCGATGACGTCGCGACCTTCCGCCTTCAGTTCATTCGCGCGCGTCGTAACCCCTACTGTGGCCGACGGCGCGATGCGGTCGATGGCGGCGGAGGTGCGAGCGGTCATGGCGGCAATCCTGATGTTCGTGCGGCGCTGGCGCTTAGGACGGCCTGCCCTGGCGTGCAACCAAACGCGCCGGGACGAGACCACGCACGGCGTTGCCCATGAAGATCTTTCCGTCGAGATCATCGGCCGTCAGCCGCTCTTCCCGTGCGCGGCCTTCGTCAAGCAGATGGCCGCGCAGTATGCCGGGAAGCATGCCGAGATCGGCGGGCGGCGTCAGAAGGATGCCGCCGCGTTCCACGAAGAGGTTGGTATAGCTTCCCTCGGTCAGCGCGCCGTCTTCGCGCACCAGAATGACCTCATCCGTGCCTCCGGTTTTGCGCGCGCCGTCGTAGAATTCGCGGTCGCTGGTCTTGTGGAAGAGTCTGACGTCGTCTGGCGCGACGGGCAGTGGCACGAGCGAAACCGTCATTTCGTCCGGCGTCTTCGGCAGGTCGGTCAACGCCACGGCGTGATCGCCATCGGGCGCGAGCGTTAACTTGACCCGTTTCGACACCTTTAGCCGCCCGGTCATGGCTTGAAGGACGTTACGGATGTCGTGCCTGTCCATGGCGAAGTCGAACCGCTCGGCGGACGCCGCCAGCCGCTCCATGTGGCGATCGAGGTGGCAGATGCCCTCTTCGGCATCGAACCTCATGGTCTCAATCAGGTGGAAGGGCCGTGCACGGGCCGACAGGAACGCCGCTTTTGCCAGTGTTTCTTTCCATTCCGCCTGCGGTTCGGAGTCCGCGACGATGCCCGCCCCGACGCCCATACGCAAATGCCAGCTTTCTTGGTTCGCGCCCCGCGTCAATCGCGCGGTTCTGATCGCCACGTTGAAGGCGGCGTTGCCATTTGGCGCGATCCAGCCCATGCTGCCGGTGTAAACGCCGCGCGGTGCCCATTCGACCTCATCGATGATCTGCGCCGCCCGCACCTTTGGCGCGCCCGTGATTGAACCGCAGGGAAACATGGCGCGGATGACGTCGATGGCGTCGAGACCGTCTGCCAGTTCTGCCCCGACACCCGTCACCATCTGATGCACCGTGGGATAACGCTCGACCATGAAAATATCCGACACACCGACGCTGCCCGGCGCGGCAATGCGCGAGAGGTCGTTCCGAATGAGGTCCGTGATCATGAGATTCTCGGCACGGTTCTTGGGGTCCGCCATCAGCGCTTCGGCGGCGGCGCGGTCTGGTGCAAGCACAGCCGCCCGTTTCGCCGTTCCCTTCATCGGCCGCGCCGTGACGCGCCCATCGGTCAGCGTGAAAAACAGCTCCGGCGACGCGCTCAGCAGCCATTCGCTCGCGCCGTCATGCGCCAGCGCGCCGTAAGCCATGCGCTGCGCCGCCCGCAATCGCATATAAAGCGTCAGCGGGTGGCCAACGACTTCGGTATCGACGGCGAGTGTCAGGTTCGCCTGATAGATGTCGCCCGCCTCGATGTAGCCGAGCAGCTTCGCCATCGCTTCGGCATGCGCCGCCTCGTCGACTGCGGGAACCACAGGACCGACCTCGACCGGGCGTCCGCCGACCAAGGCGCCGACATCCGCCAAGTCGACCGTCTGGGGACGCTCGTAGATGCCAAAGGAGAGATAGGGCTGGCCGGGCGTGCGCGAGGCTGCCATTTTCGGTTCCAGCGCGCCGCCCGCCTCGTAACTGAGATAGCCCGCCACCCAATGGCCCGCCGCGCTCGCATCTTTCAGGTCAGCAAGCGCCGGGTCGACCTCCGAAAGAGAATTCGCTTCAATCCGTCCGACTTCCCCCGTGAAGAGACGCGCAGCCCCGCCATGGCGCGCGTCGTCGAACAGAAGGAAGGGGCGGACAGGATCGAGCGCGAACACGATTGCCCCGTTACGTTGACAGTCTTCGGCCCGCAAACCATCTCCCCGCACATGACCGAGACTTCTCCCGAACGCCCACTTGCCGCCTGCATCGTGCCGGTGACGCCGCTGCAGCAGAATTGCACGCTGTTCTGGTGCACGAAGACAATGCGCGGGGCGCTCGTCGATCCGGGCGGCGATCTCGACAAGCTGAAGCAGGTTGTCGCGGAAAAGGGCGTCACGCTGGAAAAACTGCTCGTGACGCATGGGCATCTCGACCATTGCGGCATGACAAAGGTGCTTGCGGAGGAACTCGGCCTCAAGATCGAGGGGCCGCATCCCGAGGATGCCTTCTGGATCGACCAGGCCGAGGAACAAGGTGCGCGATTCGGCATGACGGGCACGAAAAGCTTCACGCCGGAACGCTGGCTCTATGACGGTGATCAGGTGACGGTCGGCGAGCTGACCCTCGACGTGATGCACATGCCCGGCCACACCCCAGGACATGTTATCTTTCACCATGCGCCGTCGAAGCTCTTGATCGTCGGCGACGTCATCTTTCAGAATTCGATTGGCCGCACCGACTTTCCAAAAGGGAACCATCAGCAGTTGATCGACGCCATCACGAAGAAGCTATGGCCGCTTCCCGACGACACGGCGTTCGTACCGGGCCACGGGCCGATGTCGACCATCGGGCAGGAGAAGAAGACCAACCCGTTCGTCGGGGCCTATGGCTAAACAAGCGCGAGTCCTGTCTTGCAAAGATCACCGACCCCGTTATACCGCGCGCCTTGCATGAACGGCATCCGGGGCCGCGCTTTCGCGTGCCTGCATTCGCCGGTCACGAACAGATCAGACAGACGAAGGTGCCATCATGGCCGTCCCGAAGAGAAAAACATCGCCATCCCGTCGTGACAAGCGCCGCGCGCATCACGCTCTCGAGGCGAAGAATCATCAGGAATGCACGAACTGCGGCGAGCTGAAGCTGCCGCATCATGTATGTGGCGCCTGCGGGCATTATAACGGTCGCGAAGTTATCGAGATCGGTCTTTAGTCAGGGCGTCCGTGCGCTGGCCGACAGGTTCGGCTTGTAACTGCACGATGTTTCTGGCGTATCCCAAGCTATGACGACACGGCCCACCCTCGCGCTCGACATCATGGGCGGCGACGAGGGGCCTGCGGTGACGTTGGACGCCGCACAGCTGGCTGCGCGCCGTTACCCGGAGATGCGCTTTCTCCTGTTCGGGGACGAGGCGATCATCAATGAGCGTCTCGCGACGCTGTCGCAGCTCGCCAATGTCAGCGAGGTTCGGCATACGGATGTTGAGGTATTGGCGACTGACAAGCCAAGCCAGATTCTGCGCTCGGCGCGGAAATCCTCCATTGGTCTTGCCGTAGGCGCCGTGAAAGCTGGCGAGGCGCATGCGGCGGTCAGTGCAGGGAACACTGGCGCTCTGATGGCGCTAGCGAAAATCGGTCTCAAAACCATGCCCGGAATCGACCGGCCCGCCCTCGCCGCATTGCTCCCGACGATGCGAAGCGATTCGGTCATGCTCGATCTTGGCGCGAATGCCGAATGCGACGACGAAAACCTGATGCAGTTCGGCGTGATGGGCGCAGCCTTTGCCCGCATCGTCCTCGGTATCGACACGCCGCGTGTCGCCATCCTCAATATTGGCGAGGAAGAGCTGAAGGGCACGGACGATCACAAGGAGGCAGCGGACGCCCTTCGCGCGGCCAGCGGCGAGGGCGGACTCAATATGGTTTATTCCGGTTTCGTCGAAGGCGACAAGATCGGTCGCGGCGACGTCGACGTTATCGTGTCGGATGGCTTTTCGGGCAACGTCGCGCTGAAGACCGCAGAAGGCACGGCGAAGCTGGTCGTCGAGCTTTTGCGACGCGCCTTCCGTGCCAATCTATGGTCGATCCTCGGCGCGATCATGTCGCGCCGCGTGCTGTCGAGCCTGAAGGCGCATCTCGATCCGAACGCGCACAATGGCGCCGTATTTCTCGGGCTTAACGGTGTTGTCGTGAAGTCGCATGGCGGTGCAAATGTCGAGGGGTTCGCAAACGCCATTGGCGTGGCGCACGACTTGGTGGCCGACAATATCCAGGCGCGCATCACCGAGGACCTCGAGCGCTTTCAGGCGAAGCGGGTCTCTGCGCTTCTCCAGGCTGAGGCTGCGGAATGACCCGCCGGACGGTGTTTGCCGGGACCGGCAGTTATCTGCCGGAACGGGTCCTGACGAACGAGGCCCTCGCCGCCGAGGTCGATACGAGCGACGAGTGGATTGTCGAGCGCACGGGCATCCGCCAACGCCATATCGCGGCGGAGGGTGAGTTCACGTCGGACCTCGGTGTCGCCGCGGCGAAACAGGCGCTCGAGGCCGCCGGGCTTGCGCCGTCCGATATCGACCTCATCGTCGTTGCGACGGCGACGCCCGATCACACGTTCCCGGCGACGGCAACGTCGGTTCAGGAAAAGCTGGGCGTCGGACCGTGTACCGCGTTCGATGTCCAGGCCGTCTGCTCGGGCTTTCTTTACGGACTCGGCATCGTCGATGCGATGATCCGCGCCGGAGGGCATGATCGCGCGTTATTGATTGGTGCGGAGACGTTCAGTCGCATTCTCGACTGGGACGATCGCGGCACCTGCGTGCTCTTCGGTGACGGCGCGGGGGCGGTTGTCCTGATCGCGGACGAGTCCGGCGACGGCAGCTCCGCCGATCGCGGTGTTCTGGCGACGAAACTGCATGCCGATGGCAAGCATCGCGACCTGTTGCACGTCGATGGCGGCCCTTCCTCCACCGGAACCGTCGGCAAGCTGCGCATGGCCGGGCGCGAGGTGTTCCGGCACGCGGTCGTCAATCTCGCCTCGGTGGTCGGCGAAGTTTTGGAGGGGCCGGGACTCGATGTCGCAGATGTCGACTGGGTCATTCCACACCAGGCGAACCTTCGTATTCTCGATGCCACCGCACGCAAGCTCGGTCTCGAGAAGGACCAGGTCGTCGTGACCGTCGATCAGCATGCAAATACCAGCGCCGCTTCAGTGCCGCTCGCGCTCGATACCGCCGTCAGGGACGGCCGGATCAAAACGGGCGATCTTCTTGTGCTGGAAGCGATGGGCGGTGGATTTACCTGGGGCGCGAGCGCGGTCCGCTGGTAGCGAAAGTGGCAGGGCTTTCCGCTCGCCGATCTGCTTTCCTTTTGCAATACAATCTGCTATCGACGTTTCTTCAGGCCAAGAGACTCGAACAGGGAGTCCGATATGACGGACACGACGACACTGACCCGCGCTGAGCTGGGCGACGAGGTACATGATCAGATCGGGCTCAGTCGCTCTGAATCCGTTCAATTGGTCGAAACGGTGCTCGATAAGGTGTCGGACGCGCTGATCCGCGGTGAGAACGTCAAGATTTCGAGTTTTGGCAGCTTCATCCTGCGCGACAAGAATCGGCGCATGGGCCGCAACCCTAAGACCGGCGAGGAAGTGCCGATCGAACCACGACGCGTGCTGACCTTTCGCCCTTCCCAAACCATGCGCGACCGCATCAACGGAAAGTAGGCGGGCAGGGTAAGCTGGTATGGCGAAGTCCGTCGACGCATTCCGAACAATCAGTGAGGTAAGCGCCGAGATCGGCGTTGCCCAGCATGTGCTCCGTTTCTGGGAGACAAAGTTCAAGGACGTCGCGCCCGTGAAGCGCGGCGGCGGGCGGCGCTATTACCGGCCATCCGATGTCGCCCTTCTTGCCGCGATCAATCACCTTTTGCATGTGGACGGTTTGACGATCAAAGGCGTCCAGAAATTGCTGAAAGAACAGGGGGCGGTGGCCGTCGCAGCCGGCGCATCTGTCGAGAGCGCGTCCGTTTCGAATGCCGATATCCCTGTCGCGTCAGGCGGCGTAAGACCGAATATCGACGTCGCCGAGCTCAAAGCGCTCCGGGATCGTCTGGTCGCCGCTGTCGCTGCCGCGAAGCTCTAAAGGGACGCGCAGCTCGTCCTGGCGTTGTCGGCCACGGTCTCGGGGAGCTCCCGAACATTCCAAATGCAAACCGTGGTAACCAGACGAATTACCTAGGATGCGCCCCGGCGGCGACCTTGCCCCCCAGCTAGGGTACGAGGATTAATTCACCATTTTCGACGCGCCAGCTCGAGAGCTGGTTCAGAAAGCGCATGCCGAGAAGATTCTCGTTCAGTGGGCCGCCGTTGACCGCCACGCGCTGGTCGTAAACGCGAATCGACCCGACCTCGAGACTGTCGACGCTGGTGCCAGCGATCGGGACGATACCGTTCGCCGTTTGGGCGCGACCATCGAAGCTGAGCGCCTCGGGCGGATAGCCGGAGGCCTCTGCAGTCTCCTGCGTCAGGACGACGTCGCTTGCACCCGTATCGACGAGGAACGTTGTCGCAACACCATTGATCGCGCCGCGAATGTAGAAATGACCGTCCTGGCGCGCGCGCACCCGCAGTTCGTCGCCTTCAACGCGGGCGGCGGCGGGATCGAGCGCGGACTGGATGCGCGGCCATTCGCCGACGAGCAGGATCATGCCGCCGAAAATCAGAACCCAGATGAGACCCATCTGCACCGACTTCGCAAGGCCGGTCGATTTGAGACGCGGGATGAGCGCCAGCATGACGAGAAGCAGGAAGCCGCCGAGATAGATGGCGTTGATCTGATCGAATTCGCTCAAAGGTGCATCGTCCACATGTCGAAACCGGGCTCGACACCGGCAGGCATTTCCGTGGCCAGCGTCTTGTAGTCCATCGACTGATCCATATGGGTGGTTACAGCGTGTTTCACACCCAGTTCGGCGATCCAGCCGAGCGTCAGATCCAGATGAGCATGAGTTGGATGCGGGTTGCGCCGGAGCGCATCGACGATCCAAAGGTCGCAGTCACGGACGGCGACGCGTCCCTCGTCGGTCAACTCATTAAAGTCGGTCGAGTAGCAAAAGACCGCGCCGTTCCCGGCCTCGGTTACCCGGAAACCCCAGCTCGTGATGTTGCCGTGAACCTGCGGGAACAGATCAACTGTCAGCGGACCGACGCTGACCGGTCCGTCCATTTCGTGTGCATTGGCGGTCGGCGGATAGCCGTGCCGTCCCTCGAAGACATAGCGGAAACGATCGTAGAGATGCGCCCAGGTGCCCTTCGCCGCCCAGCAGTCGACGGGCGCGCGCTTGATGTGAAAGAACTGGCGCAAATCGTCGATGCCGTGCGTGTGGTCGGCATGGCTGTGCGTGATGAAGACGCCGTCCATGTGCGTGACCTTTGCGGTCAGCATCTGTTCACGAAAATCGGGGCCGGTGTCGAAGACGATGTTCGTGTCACCCGACTGAACAAGCACAGACACGCGCCGCCGGCGGTTCTTCGGCTCGTCCGGGTCGCAATCGCCCCAATCGTTGCCGATGCGCGGGACGCCGGACGACGTGCCGCAGCCCAACATGGTCACTCTCAAGGACGGGTCGCTTTCGTAAACAGCGCGTAGAAATTGTCCGTCGTCTGTGCGTCCAGCTCCTCGAGGCTCACGCCGCGTTTGTCGGCAAGGAAGGCGGCAGTGTGCATGACAAAGGCGGGTTCGCACGTCTTCCCACGTTTCGGGACAGGCGCGAGAAACGGGCTGTCGGTTTCGATCAGTATACGATCCGCAGGCAGTTTAGCCGCAGTCGCCGCAATGTCGGCGGCGTTCTTGAACGTGACGATTCCTGACAGGGAAATATAGAAACCGAGATCGAGCGCGGCGAATCCAAAGTCCTCGCTCGCCGTGAAGCAGTGGATGACCCCTGGGAAGCCGCCATCCGCCATTTCTTCCCGCATGATCGCAAGCGTATCGTCCTCTGCCTCGCGCGTGTGAACGATCAGCGGAAGCTGCGCCTCGCGGCTGGCATGAATGTGACGGCGAAAGCTCGCGCGCTGCCGGTCGCGATCGGACTTGTCGTAATAGAAATCGAGACCGGTCTCGCCGATGCCGATGACCCGCGCGTTCTGCGCCCGCTCGACCAGCTTCTGGGTCGAGATTTCCTCATGGCTGTCCGCCTCATGCGGATGGATGCCGACCGTCGCCCAGATATCGTTTTCGCGCTCGGCGAGCCCGACGACGTCGTCCCATTCCGACGCCCGCGTCGAGATTCCCAGCATTGCCGTAACACCAGCTTCGCGCGCGCGGTCGATGACCGCTTCCTGATCCTCGACGAGGCCGGGATAATTCAAATGACAGTGGCTATCGACGACCATGGCTCAACTTTCCTCGGACGGCATTTCGAAGCGCGGGAAAACGCCTTCGGGTTTCGGCAAGGCTGTGCCGGGCGTCAGTGACTTGTCGAGTGCCGCGAAATCGCGGTCGCCGGGCGCGACGGCGAGGAGGTCGAGGAGCCGGTTCGCGCCGATTGGAATGGCGGGCTGGGCCAGGATCGCCAGGCGGCGAACGGCGTCGGCGGTGCGGTAAAGAACGCTGCCCATGGCAGCGGGGTCGGTCTTCTTCAGCGCCCAGGGTTCGCGCGCGGCGAAATAGGCGTTCGTCTTTCCGACTTCGCGCCAGACCGCCTCGAGCGCCTGGTGGATCATATGCGCGCTCATGGCCTTTTGAACTGCAGCAGGCAGTTCGCCGAGATCGGTTTCGAGCTGGGTATCGAGCGCGACGGGTTCGATTGGTTCCGGCACGATCCCGTCGCAGTTCTTCGCGATCATGGATAGGCAGCGCTGGGCGAGGTTGCCGAGATCGTTCGCAAGATCGCTGTTTGAGCGCTGCACGATCGCGGCCTCGGAATAGCTGCCGTCGCCGCCGAACGGCACATCGCGCAGCAGGAAGTAGCGCAGCTGGTCGACGCCGTAGCGGTCCACCAGCGTCAGCGGATCGACCACATTGCCGGAAGATTTCGACATCTTCTGTCCGTCCCAGAGGACGAAGCCGTGTCCGAAGACCTGCTTCGGCAAGTCGATCCCCGCTGACATCAGGAAGGCGGGCCAATAGATGGTGTGGAAGCGGACGACGTCCTTGCCGATGACGTGCAGGTCGGCGGGCCAGCGCGCCTGCCAGTCGCCGTCCGGATAGCCGACGCCGGAGAGATAGTTTGAGAGCGCGTCGAGCCAGACATACATCACATGGTCCGGAGCGTCCGGGACGGGTACGCCCCAATCGAAGCTCGTGCGGCTGATCGAGAGGTCCTTCAGCCCGCCCGCCACAAAGCTGCGCATCTCGTTCATTCGCGTTGCGGGCTGCACGAAGTCGGGCTGGTCTTCGTAGAGCGTCAGCAGCTTGTCCTGATATGCCGACAGGCGAAAGAAATAGCTCTCCTCGACCGTCCATTCGACGGGCGTTCCCTCGGGCGACAGCTTCGTGCCATCCTTGCCGGTCTTCAGTTCCTTTTCATCATAATAGGCTTCGTCGCGAACCGAGTACCAACCTTCGTAGCGGTCGAGATAGATGTCGCCGTTGGCCTCCATCTTGCGCCAAAGATCTTGGGCGCAGGCATAGTGGCCGGGTTCGGTCGTGCGGACGAAACGGTCGTGGCTGATCGCGAGCCGGTCGCACATGTCGGCAAACGCCGCCGCCATGCCCTCGACATAATCTTTCGGCTCTTTTCCCGCGGCCCGCGCCGCCTGTGCGATCTTCAGGCCATGCTCGTCCGTCCCGGTCAGGAAGAACACGTCTTTCCCGACCAGTCGATGATAGCGGGCCAGCGCGTCGGTCGCGATCGCCTCATAGGCGTGACCCATGTGCGGCGCGCCGTTCGGGTAGCTGATGGCCGTTGTGATGTAGTAGCGATCCGTCATGCGGCGCGTTGGCTTTCCGATTGGGGAAGGCGGCCGACGAGGCGCGCCATCTGGAACGTGACGACCTGAGGATCGAGCGACTTGTTGATCGCATCGCTCGCGAGATCGCGTGCCTCATCCCACAGCGACAGGCAGGCTTCAAGCGCGGCGGGCGGTGCGGCTTTGGCGCTATCGGCGATAAGCTGGACGGCAAGGTCGAGAAACGCTTCATAACGCGGCTGCGCGGCCTTCAGCGCCAGTTTCTGGGCAAGGTCGAGCGCGATGTCGCGCGCGGTTCGGTCGTCGGCGCGAGCAAGACGGTCGAGCGACGTCACCAGTTCAGCAACCTCCAGCCCCGCAAAGCGAAGCGCCCGCCCCGGTGCGCCGTCCGCGACCTCGACCAGCGCATCGAGGTCGTCGGCGATGCCTTCACGATGGAGGACGGCTCGAACGTCATCGGCACCGAGTGGGGCGAAGCGCAGCACCCGGCAGCGGGACCGGACGGTCGGCAGCAGCTTTCCGGGCGCATGGCAGACGAGCAGGAAGATCGTTCGCTGCGGCGGCTCCTCCAGCGCCTTCAAAAAGGCGTTTGCTGACGCGCGGTTCATTTCGCATGCACTGTCGATCAGGACGACGCGCCAGTCGGACAGTGAGGGCGTCTGATTGAGGACGGGCAGAAAGTCCCGCACCTGGGGCACAGTGATGAACTGCGCCAGCTTGCCGGTCGTCGGCGATTCGACGCGGGCCAGCCCACGAAAATCGGGATGCGCGCCTGCGTCGAACGCGTTGGCCTGCGTGTCGCCGTTCGGCACGTCGAAGCTCTGCGCGCCGGACAGCACCATGCGCGCGGCGGCGCGGGCGAAGGTGCGCTTTCCGATGCCGCGCGGCCCGGAGAGAAGCCATGCGTGATGAACACGGTTAGACGTCCAGGCGGCCTCGAAAGCGGTCCGCTGTTCCTGATGGCCGGCGAGCATCAGAAACGCGCCTCGACATTGCGCCAGATGGTGTCGGCGACATCATCCTCGCTCGCCATGGCGTCGACGCGCACCATGCAGCTATCTTCGTCGAGAAGTGCCAGGAATCCAGCGCGCACCTTCTGGTGAAACGCGATGTCCTCCGCTTCGAAGCGCGCTTCCGTGCCCCCGCGTTTTCCGGCGCGGGCGAGGCCGTCGACAACCGGTAGATCGAGAAGGAATGTCCGTGCAGGCCATAGGCCGTCGCTCGCGAAATTGTGAAGCGCGGTCAACGCCTTCATGTCGAGACCGCGAGCGGCGCCCTGATAGGCGAGCGTCGAGTGGCCATAGCGGTCGCAGAGCACCCATTTGTCGCCCGCAAGCGCGGGGAGGATCAGCCGCGCGACATGGTCCGCGCGGGCCGCATTCATCAGCAGCGCCTCCGTCCGCCCATTCCAGCGTCCCGGTTCACCTTCGACGAGCAACGCCCTGATCGCTTCCGACCCCGGCGTTCCGCCAGGCTCACGCGTCGTGACGACCGTCTCGCCCTTCGCGCGCAGCCGTTCGGCGAGCCGCGCGATCTGCGTCGTTTTTCCCGCGCCCTCGCCGCCCTCGAACGTGATGAAGCGCGCAGCCATCTCGTGGAGATCAGCCGAACAGTCCGGCGAACCCGGCGAGTGCGCGCTGGAAGAAGCCGGCCTCGCCGACGTTTTCGGCGGCCACGAGCGGGACCGTTTGCACCGGCAGGCTGCCCGCCTTCACGCGCAGCTCGCCTACCGTATCGCCTGCAGCGAGGGGTGCGGGCAAGGGGCCGTCATAAACGACCGTTGCCTCCATATCGGCAAGGATCGCCTTCGGTAACGTCAGCATCGCGCCATCGGCAACCGTCAGGCCGACCTCGCTCTCCGATCCGTTCGCGACAGGCGCGGTGGCGAGCACCGTCCCGGCGGGCAGAGCCTTCCCTTCAAATGCGTTGAATGCCCATTCCATCATGCGCGTCGCCTCGTTTCGGCGTTCCCCTTCGCTCGTCAGTCCAGAGACGACGGCGACAATGCGGCGACCGTCGCGTTCCGCCGAGCCCGTGAAGCCATAGCCAGCCGCTTCGGTGTGGCCGGTCTTCAGACCGTCGGCACCGCGCACCCGGCCGAGGATCGGGTTACGGTTCGGCTGGGTGATCGGATCACCGCCCATCGTTTCGCCCCAGGTAAATTCGTCCATGCCGTAGAATTTGGCGTAGAGTTCGGGATGATCCTCGACCGTACGTTCGGCGATGATCGCGAGGTCGCGCGGCGTCACCTGCTCCTTGTCGTTGGGCCAGCCATTCGCCGTTTCGAAATCGGAGCCCGTGAGGCCAATAGCCTCTGCTTTTTGGTCCATCACATCGGCAAAAGCCTCCTCCGTGCCTGCGATGCCTTCGGCCAGCACGACAGACGCATCGTTCCCGGACGAGGTCACGATGCCATGGAGCAGATTCTCGACGCTGACCTCCTCATTGACGCTGAGGAACATGGTCGAGCCCTGGTTGTGCCATTTGCGCCAGGTATCGGGGCGGACGGTGAAGGTCTCGTCGAGCGAGAGCTTGCCCTGGTCGATCAAATCGAACGCGACGAGTACGGTCATCATCTTCGCCATGGACGCGGGCGGCATCGGCACGTCTGCGGACGCCTCGTAAAGGACCATGCCGGAACCCAGGTCCTTTACATAAGCGAAAGGCGCGGCTGTCTCGAAAGACTGTCCGCCGGCGGCGGTGGCAATGGTGGCGGCGGAAAGAAGAGCGAAAGCTGTACGCATTAGGGGATCCGGTTCGGGGAGAGCGAAAGATGGATATGTTCCAGCATCCGGGGACCAAGGCAAGGGCGATCGGTGCAGACACCTGCGGACATCTGAATGGCGGTGGGAGCGCCGACATGCTAGGCTCTCGAACGAGATGAACGCGCCCATCCCCAAGCCAGAGCCTGCGCCAGCGAACGCGGTTCGCGCCGCGCGTGAAATCCTGCGCGAGCTGCACGAGGTCATGGCGAGCCGCGCAGGCGCTCAGGCGAAGCTGAATCGCGTCGTCAAAATTATCGCGACCGCAATGTCGTCCGAGGTTTGCTCTATTTACCTGCGCCGTGACGGCGTCCTCGAGCTATTCGCGACCGAAGGCCTTGCTCAAACCGCCGTCCATGTTACGCGGCTCGCCATTGGCGAAGGCCTTGTCGGCCAGATTGCGGAAACGAAGGAGCCGCTCAATCTTGCCGAAGCTGCGATGCACCCCGACTTCGCCTACAAGCCCGAAACCGGCGAGGACATGTACCACTCCTTTGCCGGTGTGCCGATCATTCGGCAGGAGGCGGCCGTCGGTGTCGTCGCGGTACAACATGTCGATCCGCGCGATTATCAGCCGGTCGAGATCGAAGCGCTGCAAACGGTGGCGATGGTGCTTGCCGAGCTGATTTCGGCGGCCGGCCTGATCGACGCGATGACGATGTCCGGGGTTCGCGCGCAGACGGGATCGCTCAGGCTCGAGGGATTGAAGCTGGTCGATGGCGTCGGTCGTGGCCGCGCCGTCTTCCACCAGCCGCGCGTCGTCATCGAACATACTGTCGCTGAAGACGTCGAGGTCGAGAAGGCGCGCATCACGAGCGCCTTCGAGCGGATGCGGCAACAGATCGACAGCATGTTGGGGAAGGCCGAGTTTGCGGGGCCGGGCGACCATGACGACATTCTCGATACCTACAAGATGTTCGCCTATGATGAGGGCTGGATCCGGCGCATCACCGAGGCGATCGAGAGTGGCCTGACGGCAGAGGCTGGCATCGAGCGGGTGGCGCAGAAAACGCGCGCGCGCCTTCGCAGTGCGAAGGACCCCTTCTTCGCCGAGCGGTTGCACGATCTCGACGATCTGTCGAACCGCCTGCTGCGCATCGTTTCCGGACAAGTCGGCACTGCCGCTGCGATGGGAATCAGCCGCGATACTATTCTTCTTGCCCGCAATCTCGGTCCTGCGGAGCTGCTGGAATATGACCGCCGCCTGCTGCAGGGCGTTGTCCTCGAAGAGGGCAGCCTGACAGCGCATGTCATCATCATCGCGCGCGCCATGGGAATCCCTGTCCTCGGTCAGGTAAAGGATATCCGCGCTTTGGTCGCAGAAGGCGATCCGCTCGTCCTCGACGTGACGCGCGGCGCTCTGTTCGTGCGTCCCCCCGACAGCGTGATTGAGCAGTTCGATGAGCGTGTTGCCCTGAGAGTGAAACGGCAGGCGCAGTATGATAAGCTACGCGATGCTCCTGCCGTAACCACCGACGGTACGAACGTTACCTTGATGATGAACGCTGGTTTGCGGGCCGATCTCGCCAATTTGGAGAGTTCAGGCGCGGACGGCATCGGGCTGTTCCGTACCGAGTTCCAGTTTCTCGTCTCCGCAACGCTTCCCCGCCGGCAGCGGCAGACCGAGCTCTATCGCTCGGTCCTAGAAACGGCAGGCAACCGCCCCGTTACGTTCAGGACCGTCGATATCGGCGGCGATAAGGCCGTCCCTTATGTCGAAAGCGCCGGAAAGGAAGACAATCCGGCCATGGGCTATCGCGCGCTTCGGCTCGCGCTCGGTCGGAAGGGACTGATGAAGGCGCAGGCGCGGGCGCTTCTTGAGGCCTCGGCGGGGCGCACGCTGCGCGTCATGTTTCCGATGGTCTCTGAGCCCTGGGAGTTCGCCGAGGCGAAGGCGCTGGTGCTCGAACAGCTGGCGGCACAGATGGCGCGCGGCAAGGAGATCCCATCAGAGCTGAAGTTCGGTGCGATGATCGAGGTGCCGGCCATCGCGGAGATGCTCGATGTTTTCCTGCCGCAGGTCGACTTCCTTTCGGTCGGGACAAACGACCTCGTCCAGTTCCTGTTCGCGGCCGACCGGGCGCATCCGAAGCTGGCAGAGCGTTATGACTGGTTGAGCCCGGCGGTCCTTCGCTTCCTGAAACGTATCGTCGATGCATGCGATGACGCCGACAAACCCGTGACCGTTTGCGGCGAAATGGGTGGTCGTCCGATCGCCGCCATGGCCTTGATCGCGCTCGGTTATCGCCGCCTGTCGATAACGCCTGCAGGTATCGGCCCCGTGAAGGCGATGGTCCGCTCGCTAGACCTGCCGCCGCTCGCTCAGGCCATGCAGACATGGCTGACGTCGGGTACGGATATTCGCGAAAAGCTAAGCCGTTGGGCAGACCGCGAGAATATAATCCTCGACTAGAGCGTCGCTCAAATTGAGCGGGCTAAACGCCCTGATGTGCGCCGCGGCTTCGCTCTTCCTCGACCAGTTCCTTGCGGCTCAGTTTGCCGATCATGGTCTTTGGCAACTCCTCGCGCACGTCGATGGCCGCGACCCGCTCATGCTTGCCGAGGTGCCCGTTTGCCCAGGTTGCAAGCTGATCACCAGTGATGTCGGCACCGTCTTCCAGCGTAACAAAGCCCTTCGGCCGTTGGCCGAGGCGCGGGTCGTCGATGCCAATCACAATGGCCTCCTTGACCGCGTCATGGCTGTAAAGAATTTCCTCCACCGCGCTCGGATAGACGTTGAAGCCGCCGACGAGGATCAGGTCCTTGATACGGTCGACGATGAACACGAAGCCGTCCTCGTCGATATAACCGACATCGCCCGTCCTGAGGCGACCATCGACGAAGGTATCGCCAGCCGCGTCCGGCCGGTTCCAGTAGCCGTGCATGATTTGCGGACCGGTGATGGTGATCTCGCCATGCTCGCCCTGCGACAAGACGCGTGACGGATCTTCGCGGTCGACGATGACGATCTCGGTGCCGGGAAGCGGCTGGCCAATGGAGCCGATCTTGCCGCCGCTTTCATAAGGATTAACGGACACAACGCCGCTCGATTCGGTCAGGCCATAGCCCTCGACCAACTTCGCGCCTGTCTTTTCGATGAACGCCTCGCGCAGCTCCTTCGCCATGGGTGCGCCGCCCGAGATGCAGATGCGGAGGCAGGTAAGATCGAGGCCCGCCGTTTTCGGATGGTCGAGCATCGCCTGGTACATGGTCGGAACGCCGGGCAGCGCCGTGATGCGCTTCTTGGCGATCGTTTCGAGCGCCTCTTCCAGTTCGAACTTCGGCAACAGCACCATCTCGTCACCAGCCAGGACAGTGCGATTGAGTACGCAGGTGTTTGCGAAGACGTGAAACAGCGGCAGCGCGCCTAGGATGCGGTGATGGGCCCCGGCGTCCGGATCGATGGCGTGCACCTGCGCCGCGTTTATCGACATATTGGCGTGCGTCAGTAGCGCACCCTTCGGACGACCCGTCGTGCCGCCGGTATATTGGATTACGGCGATGTCTGTTCCCGGGTCGATATCCGCGGGCGTTTCGATCGGGCCGTGGGTCAGGAGGTCCGAGAACTTGAGCCGCGTCTTGCCGTAACCGACCTTCGCCCGGTCGCCACGCTTGAAAAGCCGATAGGCGAACGACTTGAGACCGGGCAGCACTTCCGGAAGATTGCCGACGATTAGCGTATCGAGCGCGCCGCGCTGCTGCACCTCTGCAATCGTCGGGAAAAGCTGTGCGACGTCCAGCGTCACCATGATGCGAACGGCGGCGTCCTCCGCCTGATGCGCCAGTTCGTCGGCCGTGTAGAGCGGCGAGAAGTTCACCACCGTGCCGCCCGCGGTCAGGATCGCATAGTAGGCGATCACATATTGCGGGCAGTTCGGAAGGAAGAGACCAACATGCACGCCGCGCTTCACGCCCAGCTTGCGGAAACCTGCAGCCGCGCGCGCGACGAGGTCGGCAATTTCGCCATAGCTATAAGTCTTGCCGAGAAAATCGACGCACCGCGCGTCGGGCTTTCGGGCCGCCGTTCGCGTCAGCATGTCGGGCAACGCGCGCGGTGCCAGCGTCTGTGCCCACGGCACCGGGTGCTGATATTCATATGGCCAGCCGCTCGTCATTCCCGTCTTATCCTCGGGTAACGGGACAATTTCAGGCGCGGCGGTGGTCGTCATAACGTCTTTCTCGGGCAGGGAATGTCGGCGGAGCCTAGCCACCTATTGTCATTAGTGACAGTTAAACATTCGTGTCGCAGCGCCGGATCCTTAGGTGGCGGTCCACATGTCGGCCCGGTTCTTGCGCACGTCACGTCGCGCCTTGCCGCGCTTTTCGAGCCAGCGGAGGTGCGCCATCGCCTCGCCGGTCGCGATGCCGAATTCATTCTCGTCGATGGGGCGACTGAAGAGAATCTCGAAACTGTCGAACGCTGTGCGCGGTTTGGAAAGAAAGCCCTGAAGTAGCATCAGCTTGTTCTCATGATCGGCTGCCAACTGATCGAGCCGGGTATGCAGGCCCGTGAACGGGAACCCATGGGCCGGCAGAACGAACAAATCCTCCGGCAGCGCGCGCAGTTTCTCGATCGAGGCCAGCCAGTCGCCGAGGGGATCGGCCATCGGCTCCGTTCCATGGACGGAAACGTTCGAGGTGATGCGCGGCAGAACCTGATCGCCCGCGATCATCAACCCATCCGCGTCGTCGACCAGGCAGGCATGTTCGGGCGTATGGCCGCTGCCGACGACGATGCGCCAGTCGCGCGCGCCAATCTTGATTGTCTCGCCGTCGCGAATGCGCCGGTACTGCGTCGGAAAGTGGCTGACGACCTTCGAAAAGCGTCCCCAACCCTGCTCGCGAAAGCGGGTCAGTGCCTCGTCCGGCCAGCCCGCCTTCTCGAAGTAACGCACCGCATCCTCCGGCGGCTCATCACGTACGTCGCCGAGCAGCATCCGCGCCATCAGATATTCACCGAGCGTCATGACGAGCGTCGCGCCGGTTTTCTTCACGATCCAGCCTGCATTGCCGATATGATCGGGGTGGTAATGCGTGCAGAGCATCTGCCCGACGGGTTTGATCGCCGTCAGCTCGTTCAGGACGCCGCGCCAGACGTCCTTGCAGAGTTTGGCCGGGATCGCGCTGTCGACAATGGTCCAGCTGTCGCCGCCGTCGAGGATCCACAGATTGATGTGGTTGAGGCTGAAGGGCATCGGCATTCTCAGCCAGTGCACGCCGTCCGCAATCTCGTACAGTTCACCGGCGTCCGGATGCCAGTCGCCGAGCGGATAGGTGAGGCCCTTGCGGACCCTCGGCTCCGCGGCGCTCGCCCCTGCGCTCCCCGATGCGGCGACATCGGTTGCATCGTCGGCCAGGTCGCGCTGGGTCAGGGAAACATCGGACATGGGTCCGGGTGTAGGCCGAGGATGACTGCGCCGCCGCCTATCTCTTTTCGGGCTGGGGCGCGCGGGCCGATCCGTCATCCCAGTCTTCGCTGGAATGGCGGGTGATGTTAAGCGCGAGACGATGACTTCCGACAGCCGTACCGACCGCGATCGCCGCTTCGCCATTCTTTTCGGCCTGTTGATCTTCGCGATTGCCGTCGTGCTAGGCGCGATCGCCCCTGTCGGCGACTGTGGCGAGGTGACGACGGACCAGCTGGTCACGGCGCTGCAGTTTACGACGTCAGATGCCGAGGCGCTCGCGCTGTTCGGACCGGTGGGCAGCGAATGCCGCGCTCTGTTGGCCGAGCGGCTAAGACTGCCGCTCGCCGTCGATTTGTTTGCGTTCATCCCGGCGTTCGTCCTCTTCATGATCTTCTGGCACCGGGCAGCGCTTGTTGAAGGTTCGAACCCCCTGGCCCGGTTCGGCGTCGCGACGGCGCTGGCCGCGGCTCCTGCGGATGTGATCGAGACGATGATCGAACTGACGATGACGGCAGACGAGGGCCGGGCGCTCGGCTACGATCCGATGGCCACGACGGCGACCACGGTCAAATATGTCTGCATTGGCCTCAGCTTGTCGACGGCCGGCGCTCTCCTTTTCGCCCGGCAACGACCTTTGCCAATCGTCATCGGCATGATCGTACTGGCCGGCGGCCTTGCAGGCTTCTTTGCCGGATTGCGGCTAATACCGTCGGGGAGCGTAGCGCTCATCGCTCTGGCCTGGCTCGCTATGCTGGGCGCACTTTTTATTCGCCCGCCTGCAGGCCGTGACCCCGCGCCAGATAGTCGTCCGAGCGCATCTCCATGAGACGGCTGATCGTCCGCTTGAATTCGAAGCTGCCATCGCCGGCAGGATAAAGACCGTCGGGTTCGGCATCGGCCGCCATCAGCAGTTTTACATTGTGATTGTAGAGCGCGTCGATCAGTTGGACGAACCGCGCCGCCTCGTTCCGCATACTGACGTCCATGACCGGCACGCCGACGAGAATGACCGTATGATAGGCGCGGGCTAGCGCGATGTAATCCGCCGCGCCGCGGGCTTCGCCGCATAGCCGTTTGAAGCTGAACACCGCGACGCCTTTCAACGCGCGCGGCACCGTCATCGTCCGCCCACCGCCGACGTCGAGATCGGCCGAGGGCACATGCTCTGCATCCTCGACCGGGTAGTCGGTCAGGCGGAAAAACGCCTCTGAGAGCGCAGCTGTTGCCGCCTCGCCGTTGGGAACGTGATAGACTTTCGCGTCGCCGAGCCGTTCACGTCGATAATCGGTCGGGCCGTTCAGCGGCAGAACGTCTAGCTTCTGTTCCAGGAGGTCAATGAACGGCAGGAAAAGCTGCCGGTTGAGGCCGTCCTTGTAGAGGTCCGGCGGCGGGCGGTTCGATGTCGCGACAACCGTTACGCCTGCAGCGAAGAGAGCTGTGAAAAGCCGCGACAGGATCATGGCATCGACGACGTTCGTCACCTGCATCTCATCGAAGGCAAGGAGCCGCGCCTCGCCGGCGACCTTTTCGATGACCGCGGCCATGGCATCTTCCGCGCCATCCCGTGCCGCCTTCATGGCCGCATGAACCTCCAGCATGAACGCGGCGAAATGGACGCGGCGTTTCCGCTCGATGTCGACCTCGCCGTAGAACAGGTCCATCAGCATGGACTTACCGCGTCCAACCTCGCCCCAGACGTAAAGGCCGCGCGGCGCGTCCGT
>JBAUIQ010000078.1:0-2062 GCA_049683075.1 Pacificimonas sp. | reverse complement strand
ACCCGCGACCGTCTGCCCGCAGACCACCCGCGCCGCTGGACGCGCGAGCGGCAGGAGATGTTCATCCGGGTGCTCGCCTTCACCGGCTGCGTGTCGGAGGCGGCGCTGGCGGCGGGGATGACGCGCGCCTCGGCCTATCATCTGCGACGACAGGCGAAGCACGCCGCCTTTGCCGAGGCCTGGGAATGCGCGCTCGTTCACGCGGCGCAGCGGCTGAAGGACATCGCCTTCGAACGCTGCTTCGCCGGAACGGTCGAGGAAATCTTCGACGCCGAGGGCCAGCTGACCGCCATGCGCCGCCGCCGCTCCGACCGCCTCCTGATCCACATGATGGAGCACCACGTCTCCCCGCTCCACAACGGCCCGCGCGGCATCTTCCGCACCAACGACCCCGCCCGCGCCGAGGCCATGGCCGCCCTGCCGGACGCGGTGGACCGCATGACCGACGAAGGGGAGGGGGATTAGCGACAAGGGGCAGGGGGAGGGGAGCGGCCCGAAACCGCGACATTTCTGTCAAATTCGTGTCAAATCATTGTAACCTTCACCCGCCACGACCGAGCCATTTGCGAACTTTGCCGCACCGCCCGAATCCTCCGGAACAAGCGCCCCAGCCTCCCGTTCATAAGGTAACTAGACACCATATTTTTAGGAGCACCAAATGAACGCCATCCGCATGACCCTCGAGACGCTGACCGACACCGCCATCGACTCCGCCCGCGGTTACGAGCTGGCCGCCGAGAAGGCCGTCAATCCGAACCTCAAGTCCGTGTTCACGACGCAGGCGCAGCGCCGCCGTGAGACCGTTGCCACGCTGAACGGTGAAATCGTCCGCCTGGGCGGCGAGCCGCGCGACGCCGACGGCACGGCGCTGGGTGACCTGCACCGCCTCTGGACCCGCATCACCGACAGCTTCTCCGACAGCGACAAGGCCGCCGTCGACAACGTCGAAGAGGGTGAGGACTATATCAAGGACAAGTTCTCCGCCGCCATCGACGGGGGCATCCTGAAGGACGATCCCGCCGCGCAGAAGGTCGTGCAGACCGCCTTCGCCGAGATCGCCGAGGGTGAGCGCCTTTCCGACATGCTGGAAGAGCAGTACGAAAAGGCCGCGTAAGCCTTAAGGTTCAAACGAAACCGAGGGCGGGTCCGGCAGAGGTGCCGGGCCCGCCTTTCGTTCAGATGCCATCCTTCGACGGAACGGGCTGTCCGGTCTTGCCTTCTTCCTTCGGGATGTCCTCGTAAGTCTTTTCCTCGCGGGCATTTTTCTCGTCGCGAACCTCTTCGCGCGGCGTCACGCTGCCGGGATGTTCGCTGTCGGGGCGGGTGGTCGGTCGGCTCATGATTGTCTCCAATTCGGGTTCGGTAAAGGAACGCCGGGCCGACTCCGTGGGTTCACTTGGTGCACGAGACAAAAGGACACAGGCCATGCCCGAACCGAAAACACCACCTACCACACCATCGAAGATGCGCCCCACTCAGGACGCGGATCACGTTCCCGACGATCTCTCCACCGAAGAGGCGCGGCTCGAAGAGGGTCTCGAGGAATGGTATCCGGCCAGCGACACGCCGACGGAAATCATGCCCGATTCCGATGACCCGAAGAAGGCCCCGCCCTCCACCAACGCCTGAATGGGCCTATCGGCAGGTGCCGAAGCCGGTCGACGTCAGGTGGAAATGGTCGCGGTGCGCGGCATTGTAATCGGGGCCCAGGACGGTTCCGAACACATCGCAGCCCCGAGTCCGGATCTCTTCGAGAAACGCGCCCGCGTCGCTGTCGTTGCCCCAGTCGTTCAGAAGGCTGACCTGCCGTCCATCCTCCAAGCGGAATCCGGCGATATCAATGGCTTCGGCGGTCGCATGTCTCGACCAGCGGCCCTCTGTCGCCCCGTACATTCGCCGACAATTATACGTCCCGAAATGCTCGACCCTGGCGACCGGACTGCCCAGCGTCCGTTCTGCCGCCGGTTGCACCACCTGCGTTTCCCAGATCGCCAGCGCCGCGGCCAATGGACAGCTCAACCGGACATCCGACGGCGCATAATTCGCCGTCATCTCCTCCAGC
>JBAUIQ010000077.1:0-4542 GCA_049683075.1 Pacificimonas sp. | reverse complement strand
AGAGCGGCTGAAGATGGCCGAGGATGCGCGCCGCCGCGAGGACGAGGCCAAGAACGCGGACATCGAGGAAGAGAAGCGCCGCGCAGAAGAGAATAAACGCCGCGAGGAAGAGGAGGCGCGCGCCGCCGCCGAAGAGGCCGAGCGCGAGAAGCAGGAGCATGCCGCCGCTGAAGCCGCTGCAGCTGCTGCCACCGCCGGGCCCACGGGTGCCGAGCCTGCGAAGAAGGAAGAAAAGCGCGACGAGAAGCCGAAGGGCCCTGTCCTTCGCGACAAGCGCCGTTCCGGCAAGCTGACCGTTTCGAATGCCATGCGCAGCGAGGACGGCCGTCCGATGTCGATGGCCCGCCTCCGCCGCCAGCGCGAGAAGCAGCACAACCAGCACGCCTTCGATGCGTCGAAGACGAAGAAGCAGGTGCGCGAGGTCGTCGTTCCGGAGGTCATCACCGTCCAGGAACTCGCCAACCGCATGTCAGAACGCGGCTCGGATCTCGTCAAATCGCTGTTCGAGATGGGCTCGATGGTCACGATCAACCAGACCATCGATCAGGACACCGCCGAGCTGCTTGTGCAAGAATTCGGCCATAAGCTGAAGCGCGTTTCGGAGAGCGATGTTGAAGAAGGCCTTGTCGGCCAGGACGACGACGATCCGAAGGAGCTGAAACCGCGGCCGCCGGTCGTCACCATCATGGGCCATGTCGATCATGGCAAGACGTCGCTTCTCGATGCGCTCCGCGGGACCGACGTCACGCGCGGCGAGGCTGGTGGTATCACACAGCATATCGGTGCCTATCAGGTCACACCGAAGGGCGGCGATCCGATAACGTTCCTCGATACGCCGGGTCACGAAGCCTTCACGCACATGCGGATGCGCGGTGCAAACGTCACCGATATCGTCATCCTCGTCGTCGCCGCCGACGACGGGCTGATGCCGCAGACGATAGAGGCCATCAAGCATACCAAAGCTGCGGGTGTTCCGATGATCGTTGCGATCAACAAGATGGACAAGGAAGGTGCCGACCCGACGCAGGTTCGGACGCGTCTCCTTGAGCATGAAGTCATCGTCGAGGACATGTCTGGCGACGTACAAGACGTCGAGGTTTCCGCACTGAAGAAGGAAGGTCTCGACAAGCTGGTCGAAGCCATCAATCTTCAGACAGAGCTTCTCGAACTGAAGGCCAATCCGAAGCGCGACGCCGAGGCGACCGTGATCGAGGCGAAGCTCGACAAGGGCCGCGGCCCGGTCGCCACCGTTCTCGTCAATCGCGGCACGCTGAAGCGCGGCGACATCTTCGTCGTCGGCGCCGAGCAGGGCCGCGTTCGCGCGCTCGTTGATGAACATGGTAAGCAAGTGAAAGAAGCCGGTCCGTCCAGACCTGTTGAGGTTCTCGGCCTGTCCGGTGCGCCGATGGCGGGCGACATGTTGACTGTCGTCGAGAACGAAGCCCGCGCTCGCGAAGTCGCGGACTATCGCGCCAACGCCATCAAGAAGCGTCGCCTTGTGACAGCGCCGACGGATGTCGATGCGCTGTTTGCCGCTCATACCGACAAGGCTGAGAGCTATCCGCTGGTCATCAAGGGCGATGTTCAAGGCTCTGTGGAGGCCATCATTTCCTCGCTCAACGGCCTGTCGAACGACGACATCAAGGTTCGCGTCCTGCATTCGGGCGTCGGCGCGATCACGGAGAGCGATGTTTCGCTCGCCGCCGCATCGAACGCGCCGATCATCGGCTTCAATGTTCGTCCGAATGCCAAGGCCCGTGATGTCGCGCAGAAGGAAAATGCCGAACTTCGCTACTACGACATCATCTACGATTTGATCGACGAGACCAAGGCCGGCATGGCTGGACAGCTCGGCCCCGAACGGATCGAGAATGTCGTCGGCCGTGCCGAGGTCAAGGAGGCCTGCCCGGCCGGCAAGACGGGCCGCGCCGCCGGCCTCCTCGTCACCGAGGGCATCATCAAGAAGGACATCCGCACCCGCGTCACCCGCGACGACGTCATCATCTACAATGGCAAGGTCGCCAGCCTTCGCCGCTTCAAGGACGATGTCGACGAAGTCCGCGCTGGCCTGGAATGCGGCGTCGTCTTCGACAGCTTCAAGGACATCCAACCTGGCGACATGCTGGAAACCTTCGAGATAGAAGAGCGAGAGCGGACCCTTTAGCCCGGTCGCCCCGGCGGCTGCTCCCAGGAGAGCTGGCCGTCGGGACTTACGGATATTGTTGCCATGAAGCATAAAGACGAAACCAAGTCCGTCCGGTTGTTGAAGATCGGCGAGCAAGTGCGCCACGTTCTCGCGCAAGTTCTCCAGCGCGGCGAGGTCAACGATCCGAACCTTTCGGACCTTATCGTGTCGGTTTCCGAGGTCCGGGTGTCGCCCGATCTTCGCCATGCCGCCGTCTATGTGAAAGAGCTTAGCGGCAAGGACGAGGAAATGCTGACGGCGCTGAAGCGTCATGTCCGCTACCTCCGCGGTCAGGTGGCTAGGGCGCTTGCTACTAAATACACACCTGAATTGAAATTCCGCCTCGACGAAAGCTATGCTGAGGCGGCGAAAATCGACGAACTCCTCCGATCCGACCGCGTCGCGCCCGACCTCGACGAGGGTGAAGAGCGGCCCTGATTTCTGGGCGTAGGGAACGACCTCGATGGCCAAGCTCTATTTCTACTATGCCTCGATGAATGCCGGGAAGTCCTCGACGCTCCTGCAGGCGGCGTTCAACTATCGCGAACGCGGCATGGAGACGATGCTGTGGACGGCGGCCATCGACGGCCGGACGGCGTTCGGGGCGATCGCCTCGCGGATTGGCCTTCACGCCGACGCGCATCGTTTCGCTGACAGCACGAATTTGTTCGACGCTGTCCTTGTCGAACAGCGGAAACGTCGCCTCGCTTGTGTGTTGATCGATGAAGCTCAATTCCTAACCGAAGCGCAGGTGTGGGAATGCGCGCGGCTGGCCGACGAGGAGAACATTCCCGTTCTCTGTTATGGCCTCCGCACCGATTTTCAGGGAGCATTGTTCCCGGGGTCAGGCGCCCTTCTCTCGATTGCCGATTCGCTCGTCGAGCTGAAGGCCATTTGCGAATGCGGCCGCAAGGCGACGATGAATCTCCGCGTCGACGAAGCGGGCCGGGCCATCGGCGACGGCGATCAGGTAGAGATCGGCGGCAACGAGCAGTATATTGCGCTTTGCCGCCGTCATTTCGTCCAGCGCCTGCAGATTGGCGCCTCGTGACCGGCCTCAACGGCTGGATCATCCTCGACAAACCGCTCGGCATTACCTCGGCGGGTGCGGTGGCGAGGGTGAAACGACTAATGCGTGAATCGGGCATTCGAAAGCCAAAGGTCGGCCATGGTGGCACGCTCGATCCGCTGGCAACGGGCGTCCTGCCCATCGCATTGGGCGAAGCGACCAAGCTGACGGGGAGGATGCTGAACGGCGATAAGAGCTACAACTTCACGATCCGCTTCGGCGCGCAAACGGCCACTGATGACCGTGAAGGCGAAATCATTGCGACCAGCGACATTCGTCCGGAACGGCAGGACGTGGAAGCGCTGCTGCCCGTGTTCACCGGCACCTTGGTACAGACGCCGCCAGCCTATTCCGCGCTGAAAGTAGAAGGCGAACGCGCCTATAAGCGGGCCCGCGCTGGGGAAAGCGTCGAGATGGCCAGTCGTGCCGTCACCATTCACTCTTTGACCGTCAGTGGCGCCGGCCATGACCAGGTCACATTGAGCGCGCGCGTTTCGAAGGGCACTTACATCCGCGCCCTCGCCCGGGATATCGCGCTGAAGCTCGGCACCGTCGGACATGTTTCGATGCTGCGCCGTACGGCCTGCGGGCCCTTCCCCCTTGAAACGGCGATAGCACTGGACAATCTGATGGAAAGCGCTACGGAGCGCGGTCTGGAGCGCATGGTGCGCCCCATGACGGCGGGGCTGGACGACATCCCGGCTTTATCCGTCACTCCCGACGAGGCGACCGCCCTGAAACATGGGCAGCATCTCGTCGGACGTCCCGAACAGGACGGTTCATATGTCGCGATGGACGGCGAAACGCCCGTCGCGCTGATCTCGCTATTGGCGGGAACGAGCCGCACCGACCGGGGCTTCAATCTTTAGATGAAGGAGGCACGATGTCGATTACAGCCGAGCGCAAACAGGCGCTGATCAAGGAACATGCCCGCCATGAGGGCGACACGGGGTCGCCCGAGGTCCAGGTCGCGATCCTGTCGGAGCGCATCACGAACCTCACGGGGCACTTCAAGGGCGATGAGTCCAAGAACATCCCGAGCCACCACAAGGACAATCATTCGCGTCGCGGCCTTTTGATGCTGGTCAACAAGCGTCGCAAGCTTCTGGATTACCTGAAGCGCGAGGACGCGGACCGCTATGAAGCGATCCGGTCCAAGCTGGGGCTTCGCCGCTAAGCGCGGTCGAATTTCAAACGGGCGCTTCTCCGCGTGAGAGCGCCCGTTTTTGCATATTATCACGCGATGATGAAGCTTCCGGCGCGAGGGGCGTGTCCGGGGGCAGTAGGC
>JBAUIQ010000076.1:0-2786 GCA_049683075.1 Pacificimonas sp. | reverse complement strand
GCTGGAGGCCTCGAACGTCAATGTCGTCGAGGAACTCGTGCAGATGATCGAGACGCAGCGCGCCTACGAAGTGAATTCGAAGGTCATTTCAACCGTCGACGGGATGCTCCGCTATGTCACGCAGAATATCTGATCCGAAGGCCGCGCCTCCCGGGCGTTTGAGCGCGCTCATCGATATATCGGCCGTCCCGCTGACGGTGATGTTCGTCGTTCTGTCCGCGGCCGTTCTTCTGAACGCCTGCGGTACCCCCGCGGCCGAGCGGTTGCCCTCGCCCGAATTCGCAGCCGTCCTGCCGCCGCCACCCGCCGCACCTGCCGCGACGAGCGGCGCCATCTTTCAGGCGAGTGCCTATCAGGCGCTCGCAACGGGCCGGCAGGCCCGCCAGATCGGCGACATCCTGACGGTCAGGCTGGTCGAGCGCACACGCGCGTCGAAGTCGCAGGGGGCGGACAGCTCGCGCTCGGCGTCGACGTCGGTCACGCTCCCAGGCGCAATCCCGAACGGTTTCCCGCGCGACATCTTCGAGGGCGGTACGAACACGGACTTCGATGGCGAGGGCAGTGCGAACCAGCAGAACAGCCTGTCCGGTGACATCACCGTCAGCGTTGCCGAGGTGCTCCCCAATGGTGTCCTTCGCGTGCGCGGCGAGAAGCGCGTCGCGCTGAGCCGCGGCGATGAATATATCCGCCTGTCTGGGCTCGTCCGTCCCGACGATATTGGCGTCGACAACAGTGTGCCGTCGACGCGCGTCGCCGACGCCCGCATCACCTATGCCGGCACCGGCCAGGTCGCCGCGCCGTCCCGCCAGGGCTGGCTGCAGCGCTTCTTTACCGCCGTCTCACCCTTCTGATGCGAGCAGATATCATGAGCAAATTTTTTGGTACTCTTGCTTGCATGGTCGCATTGATGCTCGCATTCTTTTTGACGACCCCCGCTCATGCGGAGCGCATCAAGGATCTCGGCAGTTTCGCGGGCGTCAGGTCGAACCAGCTGACCGGCTATGGCATCGTCGTCGGCCTTGCCGGGACGGGTGACGACAATCTCCCCTATCTCGTCGAGAGCCTGAAGAGCACCGTGTCCCGCTTCGGCCTGACCCTGCCGCCGAACGTCAATCCATCAGCGAAGAACGCCGCCGCCGTCCTCGTGACGGCCGAGCTTCCCGCCTTCGCCAAGCCGGGGCAAACCATCGACGTGACGATCGGAGCGATCGGCAAGGCAAAGTCCTTGAGGGGCGGCACCCTCATCCTCGCGCCGCTATTCGGTGCCGACGGCCAGATTTACGCCATGGCGCAGGGAAGCGTCATCATTTCCGGACTGGGCGCGGAGGGACGCGACGGCTCTCGCATCCAGGTAAATGTTCCCTCATCCGGACGCATTCCGGGCGGCGCGAGCGTCGAACGTCTGGTGTCCTCGCCGCTGTCTTCCAGCGCTGCGCTCGTTTTTAATCTTCATCGGGGCGATTTCTCGACGGCGAACAATGTAGCGGCGCGCATCAATGCGGCGCTCGGGCCGGGGACGGCGACGCCGCTCGATGCGGTTTCGATTCAAGTTTCCGCGCCTTCGGTCGTTCAGGAACGTGTGGCCCTGATCGGACTCATCGAAAGCCTTGAGGCAGAGCGCGCGGCGGCGGCGGCGAAGGTCATCGTCAATTCGCGCAGCGGCACCGTCGTCATCGGACAGGATGTCCGCATATCCGCTGCGGCCGTGTCGCACGGCAGCCTGGTAGTTCGCGTCGACGAAAACCTGTTTCCATCGCAGCCTGCTCCGTTTTCGGACGGTGAGACGGTCGTCGTCCCGGATAGTGACGTGTCAGTGACTGAGGAGGGCGGCCGCGCCTTCGTCTTTCAACCCGGCGTGTCTCTCGCGGATCTCGTGAAGGCGATCAACGACGTCGGCGCGGCCCCGTCGGATCTCGTCGCTATTCTCGAAGCGTTGAAGCAGGCAGGTGCGATGAGCGCCGAGTTGGTGGTTATATGATCGTCGCACCGCCTCAAACGCTCACGTCCGTCGGACCCGACGCCACGCAGGCGAAGGCCGCCGACAAGGCAGGCGACCTCGATGCCGCCGCGGCAGAATTTGAAGCCATCTTCGCCCGCATGATGTTGTCCTCGATGCGCAGCGCCAATCTTGGCAGCGACATTCTCGGCGGCAGCGGCGGCGACATGTTCCGCGGTCGCTTCGACGCCGAGGTCGCAAGTACGCTTGGCGAACGCGGGGCTCTGGGCATCGGACGGGCACTGGCCGATTACCTGTCGCGCAGCGAAAGCGAAGAGACCACGACATGAGTATGGACCTTCTCGGTCTCGGCAAAACGGGTCTGCGCGCCGCGCAGGTCCAGCTCGAGATCACCAGCAGCAATGTCGCGAACGTCGACACGCCAGGCTATACCCGGCGAAGCGCGAACCTCCTGTCCCAGTCGACGGACTCTCGCGGCTATCCCGAATATCGCGAGTTCGGGGGCGGTATCGGCGTCCGCGTGGCTGGCATTTCGCGAGGCTATGACCAGTTCCTGACAGGGGATGTACGAGCGGCTTCAGCGCGGGCAGCGGACACCTCAGCGCGGGCGGGTTGGAGCGCCAGGATCGAGACCGCGCTCGGGACTCGCGACAATGGTGTGTCCGCCGGGCTCACTGATTTCCTCGGGAGCGCAGAGCTTCTGGCGGCCGCGCCTTCGAACCGTCCGCTCCGGGCTGGCTTCCTTGCGGCCGCCCACGATCTGGCGGCAAGCTTTCGCGAAACGGCGGCGCGCCTGGAGGCGATCGATTCCGGTGTGGCGGGCAGCCTG
>JBAUIQ010000075.1:0-2079 GCA_049683075.1 Pacificimonas sp. | reverse complement strand
GGTGCAACATCCATCATTTTCGCCCAGCCTCCCGACGCTGTTCGTCCGATCTCGTGAATACGCTTACGGGTCTCGTTGCGGCGGCTTTGGCGGCAATCATGATCGCCAATATGCCGGGAATCAGCTGGTGACGCCCGCCACTGCCAAATACCGAATGCATGATCAGGAAGTAGGCAAGAATCCCTACCGCAAAGATAACGAACCAGCTTTGCGGCCGCCCCATCATTCGCGACGCGACGTATATCATTGCTGCCCAGATGGCGAGCATGAAGAGGATCGACCAGATCTTCTGGACTTCGAAAATAGGCGACCCGGGCGGGTGAAAGTCGCGAACTGCGATGAAGACGCCCCGATGAGATTGGCCGAGCAACCAAAGTTGCTTCACGATGGCGTTTCGCGCCCAAGGGCCGGGGTTTTCCGCGATCCATTCCAAGGCAGCCTCGCGGGCAACCCGGTTGCGAACCAGTTCATCTTCGATGAACTCGATCTCAGGCGGCACCGCGATCCAATCGCCACCCGCGCCATCCTGCGAACCTTCCAGAAGGCTGATGCCATTGGCGGTGTTCGTCAGCACGGCTTCGCCAAGAAGGACATAGTTACGCGCGGTCCAGGGCAAGATGACGAGCGCCATGCCCATGGCGATAAGGATACCCCGCAGCGCAATCGGACCGAACGCATGGCGACCCAGCCAAAAGGCGATTAGGAATACAAGGATGACGAGCAACTGCGATGGCTGCGCGAGCGTCGCAAACCCGAGCATCATGCCTGCGAGCAAACTTCGCCAAGGCGCCGGTCGATCGTCGTCCGTGGTCTGGAAAAGCGCGATCGCGCCGAGAAGAAGCGCGATGGACAGATATTCTTTTGAGATAAACATCGCGTGATAGGCATGGTTGGGCCAGATCGCGATCGCAGCCATCACAAAAAGGGACGCCCTTTCCCCAAAATTGATGCGCACGACGCGCCCGGCCAGTAACATTGTCGCCACGGCGAGGACGATATTGACGCCCAGGACGATCCAGCGTTCCTGTCCCAAGAGTGCGTAAAAGGGCGCGAACAGGAAGACGACGCCGGGCGGCCAGTAGCTTCTCGAACTTGTGAAAGGATAGTCGCCGGTCAGCCGATACTCGCCCGTCGCCGCGAGTGTGCGGGCGAGCTCGTCATAGACCTTGGAGTCGATCCAATGATCTGCCGGAAAGACAAAATACGGGATCAGACGTGCCGCGACGATGATCGTCACGAGGACGACGTATTTTCGACCATCATGCTTCTCAGCCGGGGCTATCGCGACTGTCGAAAACTGATTTCGCCGAGCGAGATGCACGCTGGCGAAAGCCACTAGCAGTGTGATGACGGCGCACGTGATCCATTGCCCTGCGCCACCGCCAGGAATGAGAAAATATAAGGATGCAAATACGCCCCAGGCCCCGATACCAAGCAGGCTGAGAGGCACCGCCCAGCCCGCCACAAGAGCTCGGAAATCGGTCATTTCCCCCCTTAGGTCTGCCCAGTTTTCGCTAGGCTATCTCTCTCATTCCGCCTCTACAACGGAATGTTGTCGTGCTTCTTCCACGGGTTTGCCAATTCCTTCGTCCGCAGCCGCCTTAGACCCATGGCGATGCGACGGCGGGTGGAATAAGGCATGATGACTTCGTCGATGAAGCCTTTCGACGCTGCCACGAAGGGGTTGGCGAAGCGGTCCTCATATTCTTTTGTCTTCTCGGCGATCTTGTCGGGATCGCCGGCGTCCTTCCGAAAGATGATTTCGACCGCGCCCTTCGCGCCCATCACGGCGATCTCGGCGGTTGGCCAGGCATAGTTCAGGTCGCCGCGCAGGTGCTTTGACGCCATCACGTCATAAGCCCCGCCATAGGCCTTTCGCGTGATGACCGTGATCTTCGGCACCGTCGCCTCGGCATAGGCGAACAACAGCTTCGCGCCGTGCTTGATGATGCCGTTATGTTCCTGCGCCGTGCCGGGCAGGAAGCCGGGTACGTCGACGAAAGTGACGATCGGGATGTTGAAGGCGTCGGAGAAGCGGACGAAGCGGCCCGCCTTCTTCGATGAATTGATGTCGAGGAC
>JBAUIQ010000074.1:0-13620 GCA_049683075.1 Pacificimonas sp. | reverse complement strand
CCTCGGTGTGGAAGAAGATAAAGTGACCGAGAATGCGTCGTTCATCGACGATCTTGGCGCAGACAGCCTCGACACCGTCGAGCTGGTCATGGCGTTCGAGGAAGAATTTGGCGTCGAGATCCCTGACGATGCGGCGGAGAAGATCCTAACCGTCAGGGACGCGATCAACTACATCAAGGAACATAAGGACGGCTGAGGACGCCCTCGACCAGTCTAATTCCCGGATGTTAAAATGGCGGTTCTTCCGGGGTGCGGAAGGACCGCCATTTTTAATTTTGCCTCTCATGGAGTCCGCTTATGCGCCGTGTCGTCGTCACAGGTATCGGTCTTGTCACACCACTTGGCGGTGACGTCGAGACGAGCTGGTCGAATATCCTCGCGTCAAAATCGGGCGCTGGCGTGATCAAGCGTTTCGACCCGGAGGCGCAGACCTGCAAGATCGCATGCGAAGTGCCGATGGGCGACGGACCGGGCGACCTCGACCTATCGAAGCGTGTCGATCACAAGGTTCAACGTCAGGTCGATCTGTTCATCCAATTCGGCATCGATGCGGCCGGGCAGGCGATCGAGGACGCTGGAATCGACGACCTCAGCGACGAGGATAAGCTGCGCGCAGGTTGTTCGATCGGGTCAGGCATTGGCGGCCTGCCGGGCATCGAGAAGGAATCGATCGTCCTGCACGAGCGCGGACCGCGCCGGGTCAGTCCGCACTTCGTCCACGGGCGGTTGATCAACCTCGTTTCCGGACAGGTCAGCATCAAATATGGCCTGAAGGGGCCGAACCATGCCGTCGTCACTGCATGTTCGACGGGCGCTCACTCGATCGGTGACGCGGCGCGTATGATCATGCTCGACGACGCGGACCTGATGGTTGCAGGCGGCGCGGAGAGCGCGATCTGTCCTTTGGGTATCGCAGGCTTCGCGCAGGCAAAGGCACTGTCGACGCGGAATGACGACCCCGAGGCCGCCAGTCGCCCCTATGACGAGGGCCGCGACGGGTTCGTCATGGGGGAAGGTGCCGGTGTCGTGGTGCTTGAGGAGATGGAGCGGGCGAAGGCGCGCGGCGCGCACATATACGGAGAGGTCGTTGGTTATGGCCTGACCGGCGATGCTTATCACGTCACCGCGCCGCACGAAGATGGCGATGGCGGGTTCCGCTCGATGCAGAATGCACTGAAGCGAGCTGGCGTCGACCCCTCGGGCATAGACTATATCAACGCGCACGGCACCTCCACGCCACTGGGTGACGAGATCGAGCTGAATGCTGTGCGCCGCTTGTTTGGGGCGGAGCTCGACAACGTCTCTATGTCGTCGACGAAGAGCGCCATTGGGCACCTTCTCGGCGGCGCTGGGGCGGTCGAGTCCATCTTCTGCTTGCTCGCGATGCGCGATCAGGTCGCGCCGCCGACGATCAATCTCGAAAATCCGAGCGACGGTTGCAAGGGTGTCGACCTCGTCCCTCTGACACCGAAGGAGCGGAAGATCGACGCCATCCTGAACAACAGCTTCGGGTTCGGCGGGACGAACGCGTCGCTCGTTATGCGCCGCATCTGAGATCGAAGAGGGGATCGGCACCATGCTCCGCTGGCTGCTGATCGCCGTTATCGCCGTCGGCGCGCTCATTGTCGGCGGCTTGTGGCTAAGCGCCGAGAGTGACTGGACCGCGCCAGGACCGTCGGCGGCAGCAACAGATGTCGTCATCCCGCAAGGGGCCACGCAAACTTCGGCGCTACGCCTCCTTGAAGACCGTGGGGTTCTCTCGGACGCGGATCGAACCGTCCTGCTGGCGCGGCTCTTCGGCAATGAGTTGCCGGTTCGGGCAGGAGAGTTCCGCTTTCCCGCAGCTGTCAGTGCATCTGGCGTACTCGACATTCTGCAAACCGCGACACCGATCCAGCGAAGGATTACGATTCCCGAAGGCATGCCATCTGTGCTTGTCCATGAACGGATCATGGCCGCGCCGTATTTGACTGGTGATATAGATGTGCCGCGCGAAGGATCTGTTCTTCCGAACACATATAATTACGAGCGCGGAGAGACCCGTACTGCCGTCGTCGAGCGAATGCAGGCCGCTATGGATGAGACACTTGCCGAACTTTGGGCCGCTCGCGCCGATGACATCGCCGTCTCGACACCCGAGGAAGCGGTGACGCTGGCGGCGATCGTCGAGAAGGAAACGGCGAAGCCGAGCGAACGGCGGCTTGTCGCTGGCGTTTATACAAACCGGCTGAAACAAGGCATCCGTCTGCAGGCCGATCCGACAATCATCTACCCGATCACGAAGGGCCGACCGCTCGGCCGTCGAATCCTCCGCTCCGAAATCGACGCCGTGAACGACTATAATACCTACAGCATGAACGGCCTGCCGAAGGGGCCGATCGCCAATCCGGGTCGCGCGTCCATTGCCGCCGTGCTCGATCCGGAGGAGACCGACGCGCTCTTCTTCGTGGCGGACGGAACGGGGGGCCATGTCTTCGCGAAGACGCTGGCGGAGCATAATGCAAATGTCCGAAAATGGTTCGCCATCCGCCGCGAACGGGGCGAAATGTAGCGAGGCAAGCCTGCCGAGCTAAAGCCTGCGGATCGTTGTGATCGGCTCGGCATGAGCTGGCGTTAGTCTGTCCACGACATCGCCAAGCGGCTCGACGAGCGTCGTCATCCAATGGGCGTTCGCATGCAGTAACCGGTCCGCATCGACCATGATTCCCACATGGCCCGGGAAGAACACAAGGTCGCCGCGTTTGAGGCTTTCGTTTTCCCACGGCCCGATATCGAGCGGCTGCCCAAGTTCGGCAGCCTGCATGTCGCTATCGCGCGGTGCTGTAACTCCGCAGGCGCCAAGCGCCATCTGGATCAGCCCGCTGCAGTCGATCCCAGCGCGGCGGCGCCCGCCCCAGCGATACGGGGTCCCGCGAAAGGCCTGCGCCACACGGACGGGATCGTCTTCACGGACGTCGAAGGCTTTGGCGTGCCGATGATGCACGAAGGTACCATTTCCCAGTCGGAGAAACTCGTCGTCGTAAGTTTCGGCGGCAATCTCGGCGGCCATCGGCAAGAGATGGGCGACGTCGGACTTGATATCGGGACGCGAGAAACACAGCGCCGTCGGCGCGTTGATCCGATGGGTGCGGGCAGGGGCGTCGGTGACCAGATTGGCGGCGTCTACATAGCCGACATAATGATCGTGCGCGCTGAACCCCCAGGCCCAGCCCTCTGCAATATCGACGACGTCGAAGCGCTCGCCAGGCAAAAGCTCGCTCACCGCGGTCGCCGACCGGATCGGTGCGTCGCGCATCATCTCGGCGTGCAAGCCGTCCAGCCGGTGCGGTTGAGGACGCTCGAAGCGGCGAGCCTCCACCTGTCCCTCAAGCGCAATGTCTGCGACGTCAGCGCGCCATGCGTGACGTCGCGGATCGGGGTCCGGTTCAGTGGCCGTAGGCTTGCTCGGTGCTGGTCTTGGCTCGGTCGGACGAGCGGAGGTCGTCATCATGGCGCGCCTGCCCGATCAGATCGGCAAAGTCATCCAGGAAGTCGTCACCAGCCGCCGTGCGCTCGACAAAAATGTTGCGTAGATCGCTCTCGTCCTTCTGTCGGCGAATGAAGCCATGCGCGCCCAATGTGTTGAGAGCGCGGGTGATTACCGGCTTCGAAACCGACAGCTGAGCCGCAAGTCCCCGTACCGTGTGCGGGCCTGGTTCCAAATACACGCAAAGAAGAAGCGCCATTTGGCGGTTGGTCAGATCAGGTCGAGCTGAGCGAACATAAGCTACAAGCGCTTCCATCCATTCGCCAAGTTCTTCGCGAGCTTCCCTGTCACGGTTGGAACGCCCATCGAGTTCACTCATGCTCATCATTTCGGCCCCGTTCCAATACTCATAATGGGAAACATTTCGGTCACGAAGCTTAACAAGTTATTTCCGAAGATGGTGAACGATGTCCGTCAGTCCGTCGTGTAGCGCGCCCGGATCATCGCAAAGGCGGACCGCAAACCGAGCGCCTCGCCGCCTTTCGGCCGTCCAGGCTTCGACGATGGCATCCAGGAAAATGTGTCGAGATGCGCCCAGCTGGTGCCGTCACCGACGAACTTCTTTAAGTAGAGCGCGGCCGTGATTGCGCCGGCAAAACCGCTGGCGGCGGCATTCGAAAAGTCCGCGATGTCCGATGCCAGCATCCGATCATAGGGCGCCCAAAGCGGCAGGCGCCACACGGGGTCCTGCTCGGCTTCACCCGCCGCCAACCAAGCGGCCGCCAGCGCGTCGTCATTCGCAAACATGACAGGCAGGTCAGGCCCTAGCGCGACGCGTGCGGCCCCCGTCAGCGTTGCGAAGTCGAGGACGAGATCCGGCTCCAGTTCCTCCGCGAGCGCGAGCGCATCGCAAATGACGAGGCGACCTTCGGCATCGGTATTGTGTATCTCGACGGACTTTCCCGCGCGCGTCGAGATAACGTCACCGGGGCGCAAAGCGTTTGCGCTGACGGCATTTTCGACCGCCGCCACCAGGAGGGTCAAACGGACGGGGATGTCCGCAGCCATAACCATCCGAGCGAGCGCAATGGAATGAGCCGCACCGCCCATATCCTTTTTCATCAGGCGCATGCCCGCCGCACTCTTCACGTCGAGCCCTCCCGAATCGAAGCAGACGCCCTTGCCCACGAGGACGAGGCGTTTGGACGTCGAGTTCGCACCACTGCCCTGCCAGTCGAGACGGACGAGGCGCGGCTCTCTGCCCGGAGCGGCGGCGCGACCGACTGCATGAATGGCGGGGTAATTCTCCGAAAGAAGCGCTTCACCCGTGAAGGTCTCAACGGTCGCGCTCCGATCTGCCGCCTCGGTACGAATGGCGGCTTCCAGTTCGGCGGGACCCATGTCCTCGGCCGGTGTCGTCACCAGATCGCGAACGAGCGCCTGCGCTTCTGCCTGCATGAGAAGATTGTCGACCTCGGCCTTGGTTTCGAGGACGAGCGTGCGTGGCTCCGTATCTTCGGAGGGTCGATAGCGATCAAACCGGTACTGCGCGAGCGTCCAGCCAAGAGCCGAACCGTTCGGAAGATCGCCACCGTAGCGGTATCGACCTGGCGGCAGTTTCCGCGGCAGATGTGCGAGACTCCATAGGTCGCCATCCTCACCGCCAATTCCGGTGGCGATATACCAGTCGTCCGCTTCGGTGCCGGGAACAATGGCGAAACTTCCCGCAGCCCCGGCGAAGCGCGAGGCTTTCACCGCCGCGGCAGCGCGTGGGGACAATGCCTCTCGCCACGCTTCGAAGTCTTCCTCCGTAACCGGAATGATTTTGCGGGCGTCCTCATTGGGCGCACTGTCGAGGCATTTTGAGAGGTCGGTCATGTTTTCCGGGCTATTGAGGGAAGCTGTCAGACGCAACGACAGAGGCGAAGAGGACCCTAGTTTCCTCCGGTCGCGCCGCCTTGCGAGGTCACGGGCCAGTCATTAAGTCGCTTCGCGCAGGTCCAGGACGGACCAAGATTTCTTTTCCAAGCAGGACATCCCATGGCTGATACACCCGATACCGGCGCGCAGGCCGCGACGCCGCAACTTCCGCTATTCTACAAGTCACTGACCCCGTTGTCGTCGCAGGTGCACGCCAACTTCGGCGTCGAGAATCGGACGGACCTGGAATTTACGCGTGGTGTGCACACCGTTCCGGTCACCGTTGACGAGTTTGCTGCGGCCGGACGTCATTTCCCGATCATTTTCTCGACGGATGAACTGCCCGTGCCCTTGGCCCTTTTCGGCTTGCAGTCGGGTCAGAATTTCTACCTCAAGGAGAATGGTCAGTGGGAGCAGGACGGTTACGTCCCAGCCTACATTCGTCGCTATCCGTTCATGCTGGCGCGCGTCAGCCCAGAGACGACCGACCTCTCGCTCTGCTTCGACGATACTTGCAGCGAGATCGGGGAGAACGATGGCCAGTCGCTCTTCGCAGATGGTGAGCCGACTGAGGCGACGAAAAATGTGCTGAAGTTCTGTGAGGAGTTCGAGAAGTCGATCCAGCGGACGCACGCCTTTGCACGAATGTTGCAGGAAGACGACCTGCTGATGGACGGCGAAGTTTCCATCACGCCGCGCGATCCCAATGCAAAGCCGAGCGTTTATCGCGGCTTCAAGATGGTGAACGAGGAGAAGGTGAAGGAAATGCGCGGCGACCAGCTTCGCAAATATGTTCAGAACGGTGCGCTCCCGCTGATGTATGCTCACTTGATGTCGGTGCACATTATCCGCGAGCTCTTCGCCAAGGCCAACCCGCAGCTGGCGCAGGCGCCTAGCTCGACGGATCGCGCCGATGACAGCACCGTCGCCGCCTGAACAGCTTTACGACCTGCCGAATTGAGGCAGCCAAATTCAGGGGGCGGTGGTCGGAATCCGATTGCCGCCCCTTCACTTGTACGCGCAGTACAGCTTTGCGTCCCGCCCGCCAGCGCCTATGCTTTCGTCAGCTTCGACGGGAGACTGCGGACATGACGACGCTCGGCGACCACTCGGCCTACTCGAAGGCAGCGATCATCCTGCACTGGCTGATCGCGCTGCTGGTGATCGGGCAGTTTGTTGGTATGCAATATGCCGATACTCTGGAGCGCACCGATCCTTCGCTCGGGACCGTCTACATGCTCCACAAATCAAGCGGGCTGACGATCCTCGCCTTCACTGTTCTTCGGCTGTTCATCCGGTTGCGCGAGGGATTTCCAGCTCTCCCAATGCATATGGCGGGATGGGAGGTTCTTCTCGCCCGGACGACACACATCGTCTTCTATGCACTTCTTCTGATCATGCCGCTGTCCGGATGGCTGTTCGCGGTCAGCGCTGCTCGCGGGCTCGATTTATTTGGACTTGTCCCCGTGCCGGTCCTGCCATCGAGCGAGGTCGTGCGTGAACTGATGCACGAGGCTCATGAATATGGCGCCTGGGCCTTTCTTGTTTTGTTCGTGCTGCACGTTTTGGGTGCCCTGAAGCATCATTTCCTCGACCGTGACATGGTCCTCACGCGGATGCTTCCCCTGGTGCGCCGACGCGGCTGAATGACGCGCTTGTAGCGGCAGAGGCGTCTTCCCAACTTTCGATCAGGACGTCGCGTTTTCCCCTTTTTCGCGACGTCCGACATCTATTCAGCAGCGGCGCTCAGCGCTAATAGGCATCGCCATGGCCACCCGTCCCGACCTGCCGCCGACGACCCCTTCCGGTCGTGTTCGCAAACCCGATTGGCTGCGCGTCAAGGCGCCGACCAGCGTCGGCTTCGCGGAAACGCGTAAGCTGATGCGCGAGCTGAACCTCAACACCGTTTGTGAGGAGGCGGCGTGCCCCAATATTGGCGAGTGCTGGACGCAAAAGCACGCGACCGTGATGATCCTTGGCGATACCTGCACACGGGCTTGCGCCTTCTGCAATGTGAAGACCGGCATGCCGCAACCTGTCGATCCGATGGAGCCGGAGAACCTGGCGACGGCGGCGGGCGAACTCGGCCTCGAACATATCGTCATCACATCGGTTGATCGTGACGACTTGCCCGACGGCGGCGCGCGGCAGTTCGTGCGCGTCATCGAGGCCCTTCGGAAGCGCGCGCCCTCGACGACGATCGAGATTCTGACACCGGATTTCCGTAACAAGGCCGGTACCGCGGTCGAGATGATCGTCGACGCGCGACCCGACGTCTACAATCACAATCTAGAAACGGTTCCGCGCCTCTACCCGACCATCCGTCCGGGCGCGCGCTACTATCACAGCCTGCGCTTGCTTGAGCGCGTGAAGTCGCTGGACCCAACGATTTTTACAAAATCTGGCTTGATGATGGGCCTTGGCGAGGAGCGCTTGGAGGTTCATCAGGTGATGGACGACATGCGTACTGCCGACATCGATTTTCTGACGCTCGGCCAATATCTGCAGCCGACGCCCCGTCATGCGAAGGTGATCGACTTTGTGCCGCCGAAGCAATTCAACAGCTACGGCGATATCGCCCGGGCAAAGGGCTTCCTTCTGGTCGCCTCGTCGCCGCTTACGCGTTCAAGCTATCATGCCGGCGATGATTTTGCCCGGCTGAAGGCGGCGCGAGAGGACAGGCTGGAGAAGGTCAACGCCGCCAGCTGACGTGCTCCAGTTCCGGCGGTGGCCTGTTCAGGGCCGCTGCGGTAGGGTTAGCGTTCTCGTCTAGTTCGATCGCTCGATGAAATTGCACGCCAATGACATCGCCTTCGATCCAACGAACTGTGGCGGTGACGGGCGGATGTTCGCCAAATGTGAGATAAGCCTCTTCGCCGACAGCGAGGCTGACATCGCATTTCAGGCGTGCGCCCGTCGCCGACACATCGCGGACGGTAACCTTCCGTTCGAGACCGCCGATGCGGATCGTCCCGGCCCTCAGGACTCGCGACCTCTCGGGTCGATTGATAACTTCCTTCAACACGCGCCTCGGCTCCCATACTCAGATACTCGCTTGGGGGCCTAGGCATAAGCCGAGGAAAGTTAAGTCGCGGTTTCCAATGATGCGTCCTGATCCGCTACTGGGTTCTTTTCGATGGCTTCCGGCCGCCCTCGTGCGATCAGTAGATACATGACCGGCGTCACGATGCGGCTGAGGATCGTCGACGAGATGAGGCCGCCGATGATTACCCAGGCGAGCGGCGCGTAAAGCGCGGTCCCGCTCAGCGCGAGCGGCATCAGGCCGCCGACGGCCGTCACCGACGTCAGCAGCACGGGGAGGAATCTGATTTCGCCCGCTTCTTCCACAGCCTCGCGCAGCGGCAGACCGCGTTCCCGCAGCTGCGTTGTGAAGTCCACGAGAAGGATCGAATTCTTGATCTCAATGCCGATCATCGCGACGAAGCCGATGACGCTGGTAAAGCTGATCGGATAGCCGGTCAGGAACAGCGCGAGGATGCCGCCGAACATGCCGAGCGGCACGACGCCCGCAACCACGATGGTCTCGCGGAAATTCCCGAACTCGGCGATCAGAACGGCGAGAATACCGAGCGTTGCGAAGATGATGATCGGGCCGATACCGCCGAAGCTCTCTTCCGTTGCCTGAATGACACCGCCTGGGACGATCTCATATCCGGACGGAAGTTCGATCTCCGCAAAGCCTTCAAGGAGGTCGTTCATGATCTCGTTCTCATTGAAGCCGTCGCGGGCGAACGCCGTGATGCCATTCGTGCGCTGCTGCTTGAAACGATCGATCCGCGGCGGGACACTCTCCGGATAAGGCGTCGCCACTTGGCCGAGCGGTACGCTGCCACCCGCTGCGGTTGGCAGATAGATGTCGGAGAGTGCGGAGACATCGCGTCGCTCCGCCATCGGCAAGCGGACCGTGACGGGGTAGGGATCGCCTTCCTCATCGCGAAGGATTGCCGCCTCCTCACCAACGAGCGCAAGCCGAATTAGGCGGCGCGGCTCGCCGGGCGCGACGCCCAGAAGCGCCGCTTTCTCGGCGTCGAGGCCGACATTCAAATCAATACGGTCGACCTTTTGCGGATTTCGCACTTCGCGCGTGCCGGGATGGGCGCGAACCCGGCGCTCGATCTCCGTGGAAATGCGTTTAATGTCATCGATGTCGGTCCCGTTGACGAAAAACTCGATGGGCGCTTCGACTGGCGTCCCGTTCGTGAAGGTACGGACATTGATGTCGGCGGCGGCGTAATCGGCAAACTTCTCGCGTAGTCGGGCAACGAGGGCAGGGGTCGCGTCCGGATCCCATTCCTCTTGAATGACGATTATGTTACCTTCGCGCGTGCGCTCGAAATTGGTGAAGACATTGTAGAAAATCTGCGGCCCACCTGCGCCGGCATTCTCGATCCGCGTCCGGATATTAGGCTCTTTCGCGATCTCTGCAGAGATTTCGCGCACGATGCGATCGGTCCCGTCGACACCGGTACCTTCTGGCGCGCGCACTTCGACGAGGAATTGCGGCACATCGGCATTGGGGAACAGTGAGAAGCCGAGCTGAGGAACCAGCGCAAATGCCGCGGCGCACAGAAGCATCGCACCGAGGAGCCAGCGGCGCGGCTGGTCGAGCGCACGATGCAGGATCGGTCGATAGAGTGTCTGGATACCGCGCGACACCGTCCGCATGACGACATTGCCTTCCGGATCGTCGTCTCGTCTCAGGAAACGGCTCGCGATAAACGGAATGACTGTCAGCGAGACGACGAGTGAAGCCGTGACCGTAAAAAGAACGGCAAGCGGCAGGGTTCGCGTAAACGTTCCTGCACCGCCCGGAAGGAAGACGAGCGGCAGGAAAGCGAAGATCAGCACGCCGGTGGAGCCGAGCACCGCTGCGGTGATTTCCTTCGTACCGTCCAACGCCGCCTGCATCCGCTCCTTCCCCATCCGAAGGTGGCGTGAAATGTTTTCGGTGACGACGATGGAGTCGTCGACGAGCAGCCCGAGCGACAGAATGAAGCCCGCAATCGAAAGCTGATTGAGCGACTGTCCCGCAAGCCACATGCAGAAGAGGCCGGTCGCAAGACTAAGCGGGATCGATACCATGACGATACCCGACGCGCGCGGACCTAGCGGCAATAAGGTAATGAGAACCAGGCTGAGCGCGATCCCGAAGTCCCGCAGCAACAGCCCCATGCGGTCGTTGATCTCGATGGTCTGGTCGTAGGCCTTTTCGAGCGTGATATCTGGCGGCAGCCCCTCAGCAAACTGGGACACCGCTGTTTCCATCGCCGCCTGAATGGGAATGGCGTTGCGGTTGTTTTTCTGCTGCGCTGCGACGATCACGGCACGCTGATCGTTATAGCGTACGATATGAAGCTGTTCGTCAGTGGACCAAGTGATGTCGGCGACATCTGCAACGGTGACCACCGCGCCGTTATCGGCACGCAATGGCACGGCCTCGATCTCGGCGACGCTGCGATAGGCGCCGCCCGCATCTACGTTTAATCGCTGCTCGCCGGAGTGGACGACCCCGGCGGGCAGGTCGACGCCGCCCTGGCCGATGGCGTTCACAACCTGGCTCGTGGGAATGCGGTATTCAGACAGGCGACCGGAATCGATGGCCACGCGCACTTCCGGATCCGCGATGCCGAACACATCGGCCTGGCGGATCCCGTCGACGCGGAGCATCAGTTCCTGCAGATCTTCGGCATATTTCTGCATCCGCTGCCAACTGGCCGTCTCAGAAATCAGCGCGTACTGAAGAAGGACCGACTGAGTGGTGCGGGCTTGCCGATATTCGATCTCCACGATGCCGTCCGGCAGGCGGTCGCGGATCGCCGAGACCTCGCGGATGACGTCGTTATATTTCTCGTCTGAATCGACACCCCAACTGAATTCGGCCTGTATGGTCGACAGGCCATCGCTCGAATTGGATGACACTTCGACCAGATCGTCCAGCTGGACGATGGCCTGCTCGATCGGCTTCGCGACGGTCTGCTCCATATCGACGGCGTCGGCCCCCGGTTGGGCGACGATGACGATGACGAAAGGGATGTCGAAGTGCGGATCGACCGCTCTCGGGATATTGAACAGCGCGCTTAAACCAAGAAACCCGAACAGCGCCGCGATGATCAGCGTCAGTTGCCAGCGGCGAACGGCGAAGCCGGTCATCTGACTTCGACCTTGGCACCTTGCGCCAGTTCATCGAGCCCGGCGACGACGATCTGTTCACCTGCGGCAAGACCATCGGTAATCGTCAGACCGGCATTCGTGAGCGGACCCGGTGTGACCGAACGCGTTTCAACCGTCCCCGTTTCCGGATCGAAAACCCAGACAAGAGCTTCGCCTGCCCGAGCTGCGAACAGGGCCGATGAGGGCACGATGATGTCACCCGTCTCGGCCGGTGCAGACAGCGTCACGCGTCCGACCTGCCCGGAGCGCAGGCCATCCTGTTGGTCGAGCGTAAATTCGGCCGCGAACGTCCCCGTCGCGGGGTCTGCGCGTCCGGCCAGCTCAGTTAAGCGGGCAGGGATTGCATCTACGTCGAGGGCGGCAACCGTCACGCTTGCGGCCTCACCGATTTGGCGTCCCGCCGCAAGTCTATCGGTCAATGGCACGCGAAGAACATAGCCCTTTGCCTCGCTACCCAAGACGAGGATCGCATCGCCGCCCTGAACCGTCTGCCCCGGTTCGCCAATGCGCTCCAATATGATGCCGCTCGACGGTGCGTCGATGCGTGCGGTGCGCGATGCAAAGCCGCTCGCTTCGACCTGGGCATTGGCCGCGCGAGCAGCCGCTTCCAAATCATCGATGCGTGCCTGGGTCACCCAGCCATCCTTCAGCAGCTGTCGGTTTCGGGAGAGATCGCTGGCCGCGCGCCGTTGTTCGGCGCGGGCGGATTCAAGATCGGCGCTGACCGTTGTCATATCGAGCGCGGCCAGCCGCTGACCACGCCGAACACGCTCGCCCGGTTCAACCGCAACCGATGCAATGCGTCCGGCCGTTGTGAAGGCAAGCTCGGTCTCTTCGCGCAACCGGACCGTTCCGATCGCGGTCAGCGTCTGAGTTCCCTGGGTCGGAGCTGCCGTTGCGACCACGACAACCGGGACTGCCGCCGACTTCGCGTCGGAATTCGCGTCTACGGAGGCGTCGCCGCTACCGCAGGCGGCGAGGGCCAGTCCGGCGAAGAGGGAAAAATAGCGCATGGAGGCGACTTTCAAGTTTCACTCAAAACTCGCCTTAGCCGCTACAATGCGAACAATGCCAGATAAATTGTCGCAACTGTTAGGACGATGAGGGATAGCGGCGCGCCCATGCGCGCGAAATCGCTGAAGAGGTAGCCGCCGGGACGCATGACGAGGAGGTTATTCTGATGCCCGATCGGCGTCAGGAATGCCGCCGAGGCGCCCACGACGATCATCAAGAGCGCGGCGTCCGAGTCGAAATTGCGGATTTCGGCAATCTGGAAGGCGAGGGGGCCCATGATGATCGCTGTCGCCACATTGTTGAGGATGGCCGACAGAAGGAGCGTGATCGCGCCGAGCGTGAACAGGACGGCCCAGACGGGCGCTCCCTCCAGGGTCGCGGACAACCAGGCGGACACTTCAGCGGCGGCGCCCGTCGTTTCGAAACTCTGGCCGACCGGGATCATGGCGGCCAGCAAAACGACGACGGGCCAGTCCACGGATCGATAGATTTCGGTCGGCGGCAGTAACTTGAACGCGGGCATCGCCGCTGCAGCTGCGATAAAGGCAATCGCCGGTTTCACGTCGAACGCCACCGTAGTGATGATGGCCGCGATGAAGATGCCGAGGATCGCCGTCGCGCGCTTCGGATCGACGGCCTGCTTGTCATGCCGACCGATTTCCAGAAGGCGCGCGGCCGGTATGAATTCCGCAATCGTCGTCGCCGAGCCATGAATAAAGAGCTGATCGCCCGCGCGGATGGTCATGTCCTTTAAAGGTCGCTTCGCCCGGGCGGCCCGCGGACCTGCGGCCACGATCGCTAGCCGCCCCTCGGTGCGCCCTGCGACCGCGTCGTAGGCGCGGCCAATTAGGAAGCTGCCATGCGCGACGGCGGTCCTGACGGTGACCGCATCCGGCGTCTCGTCCCGGCGATGAACGGCCGAAAAACCGCTCTCCTCGGCTAGATTCCAAGGGTTCTTCCGTGACAGGACGAGGGCGCGGCGTCCGGGATTGGCGCCTTGCCCGGCACTCCATCGAGCCTCGCCGAGT
>JBAUIQ010000073.1:0-2271 GCA_049683075.1 Pacificimonas sp. | reverse complement strand
AGCCACCGGGAAAATCACGACCGCTGTAACCGAAGGTGAGGTTCGGCCGACCGGCGAAGAGTGTATTCAACCATAGCTGCTTTCCGCCAGCCACAAGCCCGACCTCTCCGTTCGCTACATAATGTTTGTCCGACGCCGAACCGTTGTAGGCATCCCGCCATTGGTTCGAGACCTGGATGACCTTGTCGCGAACGACGATGCTCTCATCGCCGAGGCTCACTACCCACGGGTTTTCGGCCGCTTTCAGCTCACGAGCGCGAAACCGGCGCTGAGTCCAGCGGTTCACATCGTGCACGCCGTAGGGGTGCAGGCGTACGGGCGACAGGATCTGCCAACGCTCCGAACCGTTAGGATCGTCGAACGGAACCCAGCCTTTCTCGTCGATCCCCAAGGAAGCGTTGAAGCCCGCCGTATCCGACGGATTCGCAAGCCCTAAATGCTTCTGAAACGCTTCGCCAAGACGCGTCCGCAGATCGTCAGCCGTCTGCCAGAAGAGCACATCAAGGTCATTGAACGGTCTGCCAAGTTCAAGGTCACTGAGGACGCGGTCGGCATCGACAGATTGCGGCTCGCGCGTGAACCAGGAAGCAAGTCGAAGCGTATCGGACGGCTCGTCCGCGCCTGCCACGGCGCGTACCTCGACCGACAACCGTGCCAAGGCGTCGCCCAAGGCCGAACCCGTGTCATCTTTCGTCGTGGTCGTTTCAAGGAAGGACGCTAGGTCCGCAAACGGCCGGCCGACACCGATCGGCGGCAGTTGATTGGGGTCGCCCACCAGGATGATGCGTTGCACGTGAGCGAGATCGAGCGCTTCGAATACCGCGACTAGATCATCCATCGTAAGCATGGAGCACTCGTCGATGACGACAGTCCGTTCCTTGCGATGCTTTTCCTCTCCAATGAACCGAGGACGCTGACGGAAGCCGTCGTAGCGTCCAAGGTCGTTGAGAAACTGAGCAACGGTTTTCGCTTCGCCGCGCGCCGCTTTTCCCAGCCTGACCCGCGCTTTACCTGTTGGAGCAAGCAGTAGTATCCCGCCGCGTGCCAGCTCATCGTTAAGCAGCAATGCACCCATGACCGACGTTTTGCCTGTTCCGGCCCGTCCTACGAGCGCCGTGAGGCGTCGGCCCGTGATGCGGCCAAGCGCAGCCGCCTGTTCGTCGATTGCGAGTGTGTGTCTCGGGTTTTTCGGATCGTAGGTTCCGTCCGCGTTCTCAATCGCTTTGACCAGCAGCGCTTTCCAGTCGGCGGGGATTACTCTTGCCGCCCGTCCCGCGCGCTTCGTCATCAATGAACGAAGCCGGTCTTCGCGCGCCTTCAAATCCGACAGCTGAAGCGCCGAGATGGGCGGCGTGTCCGCTTCCCCTGTCATCACATCTACGATGTCGATCACACCGGTCAGGCTAGAGGCATTAGCGACCGGCCAGTCCGAACCGATCATGCACGGGTGAGCAAGATCAACTGTAGCTACCCTATCAAGCGCTTCAGTCGCGCTCAGCAGGGCATCTCCATTATCTGCGACGCGTCTCAACACCGCGACGATAGCCGCTCGAAAGCGACGCGGGTCATTGCTCGACTGCATGCGCGAGGGAGCTGGCAGGGGGTGCTTGGCGGCGATCGTTGCGTCTGGCAATATACCTCGATCGATGACGCCGATTGATATCGCCGGGTCTCTGGTGTCCCCGAGATCGACTTCTCCCACTCGATAGGGATTGGCGAGTATTTCACCGTCAGTCACGGGGCTTGTTGTCGCAGTTTTCCGCTTGGCCGGATCGAACCAACGCGCGGCCTGACCCGGTGTTAGCGACATTCGCGACAGCAGCGTAAGCAATGCTCGCCGCTCACTTGCGAGATTAGTCCAAGTCGCCCGAACCGCTTCCAGGTCCGCGGCATAAGCTACTTGCGGCGGCTTCCGTTTGCCACGGAGGAGCGCATCGACAGTTGGCCAGGGATCTTCATCGCTGGCGACGACGCCAGTTGCAAGCAACTCAAGGCTTAAAGCCGTGCCGAGGCGCATCCCCAATGCTTCGAGCGCCGATCCGAGCCCAGGGAACGCGCCGCGGTCGGTCCACGCAAGCCCAATTTGGGTATTGAGCCACTCCTCGCGGCGTTCCCAGGGACCCTTGGCGATGCCGTGCGCTCGGATTTTCCGGACAGCCTCCAAGCAGCGGATGAGTGTTGACAGTGCGACGTCTGTCGGCGCCAGCTCGGCTGCGAACGAAAACACCCTCGTGTGAGCTGGATCGGCGGAGACTGTGATCTCATCCAGTA
>JBAUIQ010000072.1:0-5485 GCA_049683075.1 Pacificimonas sp. | reverse complement strand
TGGCCGCCGGGTCGCGGGGGGCGGACGAGGCGGCGGCGCTGGTGCGGGCCGGGGCGCTTTCGGGGCTTTCCTTTGGATATCGGACGAAGCGGGCACGGGCTGACCGGGCGCGGGGTCTGAGAGAGTTGTTGGCGGTGGAGCTGGTGGAAGTGTCGCTGGTGACGTTTCCGATGCAGCCGCTGGCGCGGGTGGTCGGGCTGTTCCCGGCAAATGGTGACGAGAATCTCGGTGGGGAGAAGAGGGCAGCATGATGGACTATGAAATTAAGGCGGAGACGGGTGCGGACGACCCAATCGACGGGGCAGTGGAGGCGGCGTTCGCGGGGGAAGCGGAGACGTTGTCGACAGCGGCGGCAACGGCGGCGGTCGAGGCTGACGTTGCCGCATTGAAGGCCGAGGTGAAGGGGCTGTCTTCGGCGTTGATGCGGGCCAATCGTCCGGCGCTGGGCGTGAAGGCCGAGAATGCGGGCGAGCGCAAGGCGTTTGCGGAGGCCTATCTGCGCAAGGGCAATGAGGCGGCGCCGGAGCTGAAATCGCTGTCCACCGTGACGGGGCCGGATGGCGGCTATGCCGTGCCGATCGAGCTGGATCGCATGATTGAGACGGTGATGAAGACCGCCTCGCCCATTCGCGGCATTGCGAACGTCGTGGGTGTGGGTTCCGGTGATTACCGCAAGCTGGCGGCGGTCGGAGGTTTCCAGTCGGGCTGGGTCGCGGAGACGGCGCTTCGACCGGAGACGGACACGCCGGACTTCGTCGAGGTCGCGCCGCCGATGGGCGAGCTTTACGCCAATCCGGCGGCGACGCAGACGATGCTCGACGATGCGGCGTTCGATGTGGAGCGCTGGCTGGCGGACGAGATCGGACGTGAGTTTGCGTTCGCCGAAGGCGAAGCCTTTGTTGCAGGAACAGGTGTCGGGATGCCGCGCGGGTTCCTGGATTATGCGTCAACGGACGAGAGCGATGGTAGCCGCGCCTTCGGCACGCTGCAGCATGTCGATACGGGGGTCGATGGGGCGCTGGCCGATGGCGACGCGCTCATTGACCTTGTGCATAGCCTGAAGGCGGCGCATCGCCAGGGGGCGGCGTTCGTGATGAACTCGGCGACGCTGTCGATGGTCAGGAAGCTGAAGGACGGCGACGGAAACTTCCTGTGGCGTCCGGGGCTGACCGAGGGACAAGCGCAGACGCTGCTTGGTTATCCGGTCATCGAGACCGATGCGATGCCGGACGTTGGGACGGGGTCGCGGTCGGTGGCGTTCGGCAATTTCAAGTCGGGATATGTGATCGCGGAGCGCACCGCGACGCGGGTGCTGCGCGATCCGTACAGCCACAAGCCGTTCGTGCACTTCTACGCGACAAAGCGCGTCGGCGGGGCCGTGGTGAATTCCGAGGCGATCAAGCTGCTGCGCTTCGCGTCTTAGTTTCGAGAGCATTTGGGGTGGGTTCGTTCGGACCCACCCCGCTTTCGATGCATGATCTCGGGGGAGAATTTCATGATTAACGATGATGTGCTGGACGCAGCGCTGGGCGAGATTTCGGCCTCGGCGTCGGCGGTTGTGGCGCTGGCGGGCGAGCCTGCCGATTTTGTTGCAGCCGATGCCGGGCGGCTGGCGTCGGCGAGCGTGGCGGCAGGTGACTTTTCGGTGCGTGACGGGCTGATCAGTGGGCGGCGGGTGACCGTCGCGGCGCAGGCCGGGGTGCCCGCATCGGCGGCGGGGCAAGCGGATACAATCGCGCTGTTGGACGAGGCGGGGCAGCGCCTGTTGTTCGTCAGCGCCTGTCCGGCGGCGGACATCGCGGTCGGCGACACCGTCGACTTCGCCGCCTGGGACATCGAATTGTCGGACCCGGCCTGAACCGATGGCCATCAGTGTCGCGGCGACGCGCTTCTTCTCGTCGTCCGCTGCCGATGCGGTGTGGGCGACCGATGCCATTTCATTCGGCCCGGGCGGCCGGTCGGCGCGCTACCTGTTCCTGTTTTTCGAACGGGGTTTGCCGGCTCGGTCCATCACGCGCTGCGAGGTGGCAGGAGTTGCGTGTCCGCGCGTGGCGATCGTCGGTCCTGGCGACCCGGACAGTGCGTTCAGCGAATATATCGCTGTGCACAAGGTTCCGGACGGCGTCGCAGCGGGGACATATGCGCCGCTGATCGAGTCCGACGGCGATCTGCTCGAGGACGCGCTCGGCGCCTTGGTCGAAGTCACCACGGATGCGGCGGGCAAGGTGCCAGCTGTTGCCGCTGTTCACAGCATCGCGCGGCCGGACGCGTCGCCCCGTGCCCTCGATGCGCTGGGCGATACCGGCGCGACACGGCCGCTGGTCGGTGGGCTCGTGCTGCATCGGTCGAGCGCATATTTCACCAATGGCGACACGGGTACGTCGACGCTCGTGCGGAATTTGGGGGCGACGCAATCGGGATCGCCGGGGCTGAAGGCCTACATCCTGCGGAACGACGACGGTGACGTCTCTGCGCCCTTGTCGACGACGACGAGCAGCGCGCTGTTCCTTGAGATGGAAGAGGTCGATCAGGCGGTTCAGCCGCTGACGCTGAATAGCGTGCCGAAGATTGCGGTTGCGCGTGACGGCGGTGCGATGGGCGACATCGCGGTGAGCGGTGTTGTCGACGGCGGGCCGGTTGCGCTCGAATACCGCCTAGTCGATGCCGACGCCGTCGTTGCGGGTCATGATTGGGCACCGCTCGTGGCAACGTCCGTCGATGGCGCGTTCGCGGCGATGGTGAGCGGCGTCCCGGTCGGCGGCGGCCGGACACCGAGCGGAAGCTATCGGATCGAGGTGAGGCGTCAGGGGGATGCCGGGACAACGGTATCAACGAACGGCTTCGGCGTCGGGTGGAGCCTGGTTCTTGCCGGACAGTCCAACATGGCGCGGCGACGGACCGTCGGCAGCCTGATTCCGACGGCGTTGGGGCGGCAGACGCTCGACGGTACCGGTCAGGACGAGCTGACCGGGGAGGGCCATGTGGCGATGGCCGATGCCTTTGCGGACGCGACGGGCGTGCCGTTGCTTCTCTACAATATTGCGGTCGGGGGCAGCGGGATCGGCGAGTGGACGGCGGCGAGCGCGATCGCGCCGGGCTATGACGCGCTGCTGACAGCAATCGAAGATGTCGGTGCCGCAGCCGTGCTCTGGAACCAGGGCGAGCGGGAGTCGCAGCTGTCCTATGCACTGACGGCGGAGGGGCACCGGGCGGAGCTGTCGGCGTTAGCGGACGATCTTCGTGCGGATGCGGGGCGGCCGAACTTGCCGTTCGTTGTGGAGCCGGTGCTGTTTACCGAGAGCGCGGCCTATGATCCGGCGCGGCTGTCTCTGGTACGCGAAGGGCAAGGCCGGTTCGCGGACGATGATCCGGCGAACTGGGTCGGCGCGTCTTCGCCCGACCTGACGGCAACGATGCCCGACGGGATTCATCCGGTGAGCTATCGCCTGATGAGCGAGCGGGGCGTGGCGACGTTGATTCACGCCCTGACCGACCTGACGCCGGTGCGGCGGGGGCCGGTTCTTGCGAGTGTCGATGCAGTTTCGGCCACGGAAACGATGCTGTCTTTCGTGCATGGGGGTGGGTCCGCATTGGTCCCGGACACGGCGCTGGCAGGCTTTACGCTGACGGATGCGACGGGACCTGTGACGGTTACGGATGCGCAAGTTGTCGGTCCGGACAAGGTCCGGCTGACGCACGATCTTGCAAGTGGGGAGCGAACGGTTCGCTACCTTGCGAACGTGCCCGATCTGTCGGCGCTGCTGGGCGACGATCTGGGATGGATGGTCGAGCCGGAGATGGCCGGGCGATCAAGTGTGGTCGCGGTCGCCATTGGGCCTGAGGATGGGCTTGTCGCGACGACGACGCGCGGTGCCGCGCTGTCGGTTGTTGGGCGCATGAATTTGGTACCGATTGGCGGAACAGTGGCGCTGACGGCGAGCGGCGCCCGATTGTGGGTACGGCAGCGGTGGTCGCTGCTGCCGGAAGGTGGGCGGCTGGCGATCCTGACGCGCGGTGCTGGTGTGAGCCTACGGTCTAGCGACGAACCGCGGGCGCGGGCTGGGCGGACATGGCGGCCGATGCGCGAGGGCCGCGTCACAGTCGCCTGACGCGGCGACCAGATCTCGAAAATTTTGAAGGGGAGAGCGGATGGGCTTCTATCTGAAGTCGCCAGGGGCGGCGATCGATTATGCCGTCGACTGGGGCGCGAAATATTTGGATGGCGAGGCCGTGTCGACGTCGGACTGGTCGGTGGAACCGGATCATGCGGGTGGCTTGGCCGTGCAGGCGACAATCCACGGGCCTGAACGCACGGCGGCAACGCTGGCGGGCGGCGCCCTAGGCCGCGTCTATCGTGTGAAGAACCGCGTTACCTTGTCGGACGGGCGCATGGATGAGCGGCTGATCTCGATCCGGGTCGACGAGCGATGAGTGTCGTCGTGGAGGCGGGCGCGCCGCCGGTCAGCCTGGCAGAAGTGAAAGCGTATCTGAGACTGGACACGGACGCGGAAGACGCATTGCTGGCGGGACTGGTGCGAACGGCGAGCGGGCTGTGCGAGGCGTTTACCGGACAGGTGCTGATGTCGTCGGTGCGGGCGGCGGAGGTGCCAGCCGATGGCGCGTGGCATCGGCTGATGCCGACGCCGGTGAAGCGGCTGGTGACGGCGCGGGGACTGGATGCGAGCGGTGCCGAACTGCCGCTCCTGCCCGATGCCCTCGACTTGCAGGTGGATTTCTGCGGCGATGGCTGGGTGCGGGTGTTGCCGGATGCAGGCGCCGTGCGTGCCGTGCTGTCGGTGGAAGCGGGGCTGGCGACGGACTGGAATGCGCTGCCGGAGGCCTTGCGGCAGGGGATCGTCCGGTTGGTCGCGCATCTCTACGCAAACCGCGATCGTCAGGAGGAGGGCGGTCCGCCTGCGGCGATTTCCGCGCTGTGGCGACCGTGGCGTCGGATGCGGTTGTCATGAGCGAGGTGTCGGGGGCGCTGTCTGAGCGCGTGGAAATATTGGAGCCGGGCGGTCGTGGGCGGGCGGGCGAAGCGCTGCCCTTTGCGGTCGGCGAAGTGCGCTGGGCCGCATTCGCGCCTTTGCGTGATGGGGTTGGTGTTCGCGGAGAGCGACTGTCCGGAAAGACGCGCTGGCGGGTCACGATGCGGGTGGGGGTGTCTCCACGGGCCGGCGACCGACTGCGCTGGCGGGGGCAGGACTTGCGGGTGGTGAGCTGGACGATCGATCCGCGCCGGGCAGACGTGATGGTTTTGCTTGTCGAAGGGGCGGGATGATGGCGGCGTTTCGAGATGTGCTGCGGCGGACCGTGGCGCGCCGATTGAAGACGATCGCGGCGCGGACGGGCGGTGAGGTCGTCGGCGACGAGTTGCATGTGGCGCTGCAGGATGACGAAGCGGCTCGGCGGTGGCCTGCGCTGTGGGTGCGGGAGCGGATGCGATGACAGGATGGGCGTTGCAGGCGGCGGTTGTCGACGCGCT
>JBAUIQ010000071.1:0-18367 GCA_049683075.1 Pacificimonas sp. | reverse complement strand
GCATGATGCGCCGCCTCGCCGTTATCATCCCGCTCCTGATGTTCCTTGGGTTTGTCGCCGTCGCGCTTTACGGGCTCGAGACGCCGTCCGATCGGCCCATCGAATCCCGGCTCGTTGGACAGCCTGTGCCGGAGTTCGATCTGCCCGGCCTCGACGACGCGCATCCGGGGCTTGCGACGAGCGATCTGCGGCAGGGGACCGTGACGCTTGTCAATCTGTTCGGCAGCTGGTGCCTACCCTGCAAGCTCGAAGCGCCGCAGCTGGAGGCGCTGGCCGAGGACGGCGTCGTCATCCATGCCATCGCCATTCGCGACGAGCCCGCCGCCGTGCAGCGCTTTCTCGAGCAGCATGGCGATCCGTTTCGCCGCATCGGGCTAGACCCCGATGGGCGGATGCAGATCGAACTCGGGTCGAGCGGGGTGCCCGAAACCTTCCTGATCGACGGCGATGGCATCGTGCGGCGGCAGTGGATCGGGGAGCTGCGCGAAGACCAGCTTGCGGATGTGCGGCGGGAGTTGGCCCGGTGGCAATGAAGCGCTGGTTGATGCCGCTAATCCTGATCGCCGGTGCAGCGCAGGCGGATGTCCCGCTGACGGATCCTGTGCGTGAGGCGGAGGCACAGACGCTGATGCGGGAACTTCGTTGTCTCGTTTGCCAGGGCCAGTCGATCGCCGAATCCGATGCGGAGATGGCCGTCGATATGCGCGCTCTGGTTCGCGAGCGGATCGGCGATGGCGAGGAGCCGCTGGAGGTGCGCAATTACCTGATCGCGCGCTATGGCGATTGGGTCACGTTTTCGCCGCCGAAGCGGGGCGCACATCTCATTCTCTGGGCAGCCCCGGCAATTTTTGTTCTCATTGGAGCTGTCGCGGCGCTTCGCCTGTTCCGCAGGCGGCGCGCATGACCGCGCTCGCGCCGCTCCTGTTGGCAGCCATCTTTGCGTTCGTGGCATTACGGCTGAAAGTGCCTCCCGTCGCTATCGTGGCGATTATCCTGCTTGGTGGCGGCGGTTATCTGATTGCCGGGCGCCCCGACCTGGCCGCCAAGCCCACGCCGCCCGTTGAAGCGCCGGCGGGAAACGAAGCGGCTCTTGCCACGGCGCAGCAGGTCCTCCTCCAAAACCCTAACGATACCGCAGCCTGGGCGCGCTTTTCCGACGCGCTGATCGCCGATGGGCGGAGCGCCGAGGCCGTCGAGGGCTTACGGCTGGCGACGCGGGCGCTGCCGGAGAACGCCGAACTTTGGGTCCAGCTAGGCAGCGCGCTGATGGCGCATGCAGAGGGCGTCATTACACCCGCCGCGCGGCTCGCCTTCGGGCGCGCCTCAGCCGTCCAGCCTAATCATCCTGCGCCGCCCTATTTCCTGGGCCTCAGCGAGCTACAGTCCGGCAATCCGGGCGAAGCGCTTGCCATCTGGCAGGATCTTCAGACCCGAACTCCGGACGATGCGCCATGGGCGGCAGAACTCACCTCAAAGATCGCGGCGGCCGAGCGCATGCAGACGGCGATGTAGACGGCTTCACGCCGCCGTCGACGTCATCTCTTCCTTCACGCGAAGCTTCTTCTTCTTGAGGTCGTGCAATCGAACGCTGTCGGGATTGGGGCGGTGGCTTTCCGTTTCGATGGCCGTCTCAAGGTCGGCATGTTTCCGGGAAAGGGCATCCAGATGGGCTGCACTCATGGGCAAATCTCCGTCTTGCGTCGTCATGTCCCGACTCGCTTGTCGAGTCGGACCATAGACAATAGCACATCCTCATTTCGGAACAGTGCCGAACGCGGGGACCGCCGGTGCAGGCGGACGACTGGACGGGATTTCATGGACGATAAGGAAGCGCGTATCCGGCTGCAGGGGCTGGAGGTCGAACATGCCGATCTGGACGCCGCCATCGCCGCGCTGTCGCAGTCGGAGAGACCGGACCAGTTGCAGATGATGCGGATGAAGCGTCGGAAATTGCAGTTGAAGGACCGCATGGAACATCTGCGCGACGTTCTCAATCCAGACATCATTGCCTGATATTTTGTTGCGCGGCAGGGCGCGATGTCGCACCCGGCGCGGCCCTTATGCGCCCTTGACCTTTGCGCGGGGCGTGCAAATCTAGCATTCAGACGCGGTGCCGGATTCTCAATCGGGGGACGGCCGGTTCCGGGCCAGAGGAACCCTAGATTTATGCCGGCATTTTCCCGCGAATTGGAAGCCACCCTTCACAACGCGCTCGCCGAGGCGTCGCAGCGGAACCATGAATATGCGACGCTCGAGCATCTTCTATACGCGCTGCTGTCCGACGATCACGCCGGTGCGGTGATCCGCGCCTGCGGCGTCGATTCCGAAGTATTGGCCGGGGCGCTGACCAATTATCTCGATACAGAGCTGGAGCCCTTGCGGACGACCGACCCGGTCGATCCCAATCCGACGGCCGGTTTCCAGCGCGTCGTCCAGCGCGCAATCCTGCACGTGCAGTCTTCGGGCCGCGACGAGGTAACAGGTGCGAACGTTCTCGTGGCGCTATTCTCCGAGCGAGAGAGCCACGCCGTCTTCTTCCTGCAGCAGCAGGACATGACCCGCCTCGATGCCGTCAGCTATATCAGCCACGGCGTCGCCAAGGGCTCGGGCGGTGGCAAGTCGCGTCCGACAACGCCCAAGGGCGCGGACGAAGAGGAAAAGGCGAAGGGCGGCAAGGACAAGGAAACCGCGCTCGACCAGTTCACCGTGAACCTCAATGACAAGGCGGACAAGGGCAAGATAGATCCCCTGATCGGGCGCGGTGCGGAAGTCGACCGTACGGTGCAGATCCTCTGCCGCCGCTCGAAGAACAACCCGCTCTACGTCGGCGATCCGGGCGTCGGGAAAACTGCCATCGCCGAAGGTCTGGCGCGCAAGATCGTCGAAGGCGATGTGCCGGAAGTGCTGGCCGATGCTGTCATCTACTCGCTCGACATGGGCGCGCTGCTTGCCGGGACGCGCTATCGCGGCGATTTCGAGGAGCGGCTGAAGGGTGTGGTTTCGGAACTGGAGGACATGCCCGAGGCGATCCTGTTCATCGACGAGATTCATACGGTGATCGGCGCGGGCGCAACGTCCGGCGGCGCTATGGACGCGTCGAACCTTCTGAAACCTGCGCTGTCGTCCGGGTCGATCCGCTGCATTGGCTCGACGACATACAAGGAATTTCGCAATCACTTTGAAAAGGACCGCGCGCTTCTTCGCCGGTTTCAGAAGATCGATGTCGTCGAACCGACGACCGAAGACGCGATCAAGATCATGCAGGGTTTGAAACCCTATTTCGAAGAGCATCACGACGTTCGCTATACGAACGACGCGATCAAGACGGCGGTCGAATTGTCGGCGCGCTACATCAACGACCGCAAGCTGCCAGACAAGGCGATCGATGTCATCGACGAGGTCGGCGCGTCGCAGAACCTCCTTGCCAAGTCGAAGCGCAAGAAGACGATGGGCGTGAAGGAAGTCGAGGGCGTCATTGCAACCATGGCCCGCATCCCGCCGAAATCGGTGTCGTCCGACGACAAGATGCAGCTGGCGACGCTGGAACAGGATTTGAAGCGCGTCGTGTTCGGGCAGGACAAGGCGATCAAAACGCTGTCGTCGGCGATCAAGCTGTCGCGTGCGGGTCTTCGCGAGCCGAACAAGCCCATCGGCAATTACCTCTTTTCCGGTCCCACGGGCGTCGGCAAAACGGAGGTCGCGCGCCAGCTCGCCTCGATCCTCGGCATTCCGCTCAACCGCTTCGACATGTCGGAATATATGGAGCGGCATTCGGTTTCCCGCCTGATCGGCGCGCCGCCGGGCTATGTCGGCTATGACCAGGGCGGCCAGCTGACCGATGCCATCGATCAGAATCCGCATTGCGTACTGCTTCTCGACGAGATCGAGAAGGCGCATCCGGACCTGTTCAACATTCTTTTGCAGGTGATGGATGCCGGGAAGCTTACCGACCATCATGGCAAGACCGTCGATTTCCGCAACGTCATCTTGATCATGACGACCAATGCGGGCGCGGCGGAAATGGCGAAGGAGGCCATCGGCTTCGGCGCGCTGACGCGTGAGGGCGAGGACGAGGAAGCGATCAAGCGCATGTTCTCGCCGGAATTCCGCAACCGCCTCGATGCGGTGGTGCCGTTCGATTACCTGCCGACTGAAGTCGTCGGCCTGGTGGCGGAAAAGTTCGTCCTCGAACTGGAATTGCAGCTTGCGGACCGCGACGTGCACATCAAGCTGGCCGACGATGCCAAGGACTGGCTGGTCGAGCGCGGCTATGACCGTCTCTACGGCGCACGTCCGATGGGCCGCCTCATTCAGTCGGAGATCAAGCAGCCGTTGGCGGAAGAACTGCTGTTCGGTCGTCTGATGAATGGCGGTGAGGTCGTGGTGCACATGAAGGACGGCAAACCCGCCTTCGAAATCACCGCGGCGCCACCGAAGCCGAAGCGCAAGCCGCCGAAGAAGGCGAAAAAGAAGGCTGTCCCGGCTGGCGATGCGGGTGCCGACGAGCTATCCTCGCGTAAGGACGACGACAAAGGGGATAAAGTCGATGCCTAACTTCAAGTCGGGAATTCAGTGGCGCCGGACGATGGCCATTCTCGGCGCGGTCGGCGTCCTCGTAGTAGCCGACCAGGGGCTTGAGCGGATCGACTTCGATTTTGGCGACGAGCGTAGCGGCGTTTGGGAAGTCGCGCAGGATTTCCGCCATCACGGCCCTTCGCTCGGCAGGGATAGCGATCAGGCGGCGCGCGGCGCCTTTACAGAAGATGAAAACAGACGCGCAGAGGCAGATTTCGATGCCTTCGAGGCCGACATGGACTCCCTTGGTGAAGAGATGGAGCGCTTGGGCGCGGAAATGGAAATGCTGGCTGAAGAACTCGAGTCCGACCAAGCCAATAGCGCCGAAATCGAAGCCGAGATGGGTCGCGTTGGCGAAGAGATGGCCCGGCTCGCGGTCAGCGGCGCTGCGACAGCGCTGCAGGACGCTTTTTCTGAGTAAGAGCTAGCCCGGGCGGCGCAGCGGTACCGTCAGGCGCCGCCAAATCGTTCGCTTGCCGTCCATCGGATCGCCGAGCGCCGCCGTTTCGCGCGTCGAGAACGTCCCGAACACCCGATCCCATAGCGTCGTCGAACAGCCATAGTTCGTCTGGCTTTCTGCAAAGTCGGCGGAGTGGTGCTGCATATGCTGGCTGTTCGTTGTGACGAGATAGCCGATCCCGCGCTCGTTCAGGCGCAGGTTCGCGTGGGCGCAGGCGGCGATCATCATGCCCATAGCGACCGCGATGACGATGACGTCGCCGAGCCCGGTCAGGAGCGCCAGCAAGAACGGCGGCAGGACGAGCGGCACCGCCTCGAACGGGTGCGCGGTGTTCCAGTTGATGGCGCTCAGCTTCGTATATGTGTGGTGCGTGCCGTGACCGAAGGTGCGCCACCACAGGCCGGATTCGTGCTGCCAGCGGTGCAGCCAATAGGCCATGAACTGCAGCATGAAGAACATGAGAGCGACCTGGAGCGCGAAGGGTAATCCCGAAGGCCAGACGTCGGTCACGGCATCGCGCACCGCTTGCAGCCGGTCGCCGGGCGCGAAGCTGCCCGCGATCTCGACGATCAGCAGGGCCAGCGCGCTGATGACGAACATCCCCAGCACCTGCAGCCATTCGACGCCCGTCTGCGTCCATTCGCGCCGTGCCGGCCAGATGCGCTCGCCAAGCGTCAAGACGGCGAAGCCTGCTAGCAGGGCGATGTAGAGACCGATCCCCGGAACCGTCTCCGTCGCCGCGAGATAAAGAAAGACCAGCAGCGCCGGTTGCAACAACCAGTAAATGAGGGCGGGCGGCTTTACGTCCGTTGGAATGGCAACGCCGTCTGCGCTGCGGGCTTCGACAGGCGTTTGCATGGTCGTTTCGGTGTTCATGTCAGAAAACATACGCTATGTATGTTTTCCGATCAAGGTCGATCACGGAATTGGACGATGAACCAAATCATGCCACAGCGTGACAAGAGCGACGCCATGCGCACCCGGCTTCTCGCGGCCGGACGCCATCTGTTCGGCGCGCATGGGTTTGCGAATACGAGCCAAGCGATGATCTGCGCCGAGGCGGGCGTCAGTCGCGGCGCGCTCAACCATCATTATCCAGATGGCAAGCGCGGGTTATTCGAAGTCGTGGCGCGGGCCGCCGTCGAAGAGATGGCGGCGCTCTCGCCATCGGAGACGACGGGCGATGCCCTCGACGAGTATCTCGACATCGCGCTTAGACCTGACATCTTCCGCATCACCATTCAGGACGCGCCCGCGGTCTTCGGCGTGACAGCTTGGCGGCGGGTCGAGCAAGATATCCTACTGCCCCCCGTCGCAAGAGCGCTCGGATCGACCCTTCGTGCCCGGCTCGTCTATGGGACGCTTCTGGAAGCGACGATATGCTTGTTCGAAGCCGAAGACCCGGTTGCGCTCCGCGAGGAAGTGCGGGCCGAACTGTCTACGATGCTGCCGAGCGCCTAGCGAGCGTCCTGTTCCTTCGCCAAACGTGCATCGAGCCGCTTGCTGATCGACGCCGCGTAGGCATCGCAGGTCGGCGCAGCGGTCAGATCGCCTGCAGCTATACGCGCATGAAGGAAGCTGGCCGATGGATGCGGCGTCATGAGCAGGCTGCAGTCGAGCTGCGCCAAGCGCGTTAAGCCAGCTCGATAAGCAGCGATATATTCAAGATGATCGGAAAACCGATAGTCGTCCGCGCTGACCGGTGACAGACTGTTGGCGTAGACGATCGTCTCGCAACCGTCTGGGTCGCAGCTGTTCCACTGATAGCTGAGCGCGCCAGGCGTATGGCCGGGCGTTTCAATGATGCGGATGGCGATGTCGCCGAGTTCGATCAGCGCGCCGTCTTCTAGAATGCCGTCGACACGGGCCTCGGGAAACGCATCAAGCGCGCCGAATTGCGGATCGCGGGTAGGCGCTTCGCCCGACGACAAAACCGGCGCAGCCGCGCCCGACGCTAGAAAGCTGGCGCCCGTCCGGTCCTGCAGCGTGGCGATGCCGGCGGCATGATCGAAATGTTCGTGGCTAAGCAGTAGGATCTCTATGTCCGCGACATCGAACCCAAGCGTCGCGATGTTGGCGGCAACAAGATCGGCCGCGCTTTCCGTCCCGACATCGATCATAACATGACCGTCCGATCCCGCGATCAGAATGGCGGCAATCCCGCAGGTGCCGACATAATAGCTGTTGCCATGGATTCGGAAGGGCGGGCCGGGTTTGTCCCACTTGTCCCAAGGCTTGCAGGCATCCGCCCATTCTTGGACGGCCGTAAGTTCTACGGGGGCGGCATTGCGGTGCGGCGTCGACGTACACGCCGTCAGGAAAAAAAGGACAACTGAGAAGCCGAAAGCGCGGTGCATCAGGTTCTTTTGGTAAATTTGCCGTACGAGGCAATCGCAAACGCCTATTGCGAAAAGAAGCCCGGCGGGATTTCTCCCACCGGGCTTCGTTTCATTCGCCTGTCGGCGTTGCCGACTATTCGCGGCTGCCGAAGAGCTGCAGCAGGAACATGAACATGTTGATGAAGTCGAGATAGAGCGTCAGGGCGCCCATCACGATGGCCTTGCCGCGGAAATCCGTCTGGCCGACCTGGAAATACATGTTCTTGATCTTCTGCGTATCGTAGGCGGTGAGGCCTGCGAAGATCAGGACGCCGATGATCGAGATAACCGTCTGGAGGACGCCCGACTGGAAGAAGAAGGCGTTCAAAAGCATCGCAACGATGATGCCGATGACGCCCATGATCAGGAAGGTGCCGAGGCCCGAAAGATCCTTCTTCGTGGTGTAGCCGTAGAGGCTGAGACCGGCAAAGGCGGCGGCGGTCGCGAAGAAGACCTGCGCGATCGACGATCCGGTGTAGACCCAGAAGATCGAGGCCAACGACAGCCCCATGACGGTCGCGAACGCCCAGAACGTGCCCTTCACCGCCGTCTCGGACATCTTGTTGATGCCGAAGCTCAATGCGAAGACGAAGCCGAGCGGGGCCAGCATGATGACCCACTTCATGAGGCCGGGGCCCATCAGAAGCTGACGCGCGAGCTCGGTCTGCGAGAACAGCAGCGCGACGACGCCGGTCAGAAGAACGCCGGAGGCCATATAATTATAGACCGACAGCATATATTTGCGGAGGCCGGCATCGAACCGCTCGCCCGCGCGGGGGACGGCGGTGCCGCCCACGCCCTGCTGCCGAACGGTGAACCGGGGATCGGTACGGTTTGCCATGGTGTGAAACTCTCTCCCAAAATTCCGGAAGGCGTAGGCTCCCGGTCAGGCCCTGATTTGGGGTCTGCCGCGTGGTTTTACAAGCAGAACCGGAGGGGCCGGTTGACGCGGATGGTTAACCGAGAACGTCCTTTGCCCAAGCACCGAAGGGTCCGCTCTCCAGCATGGCCATCTGCGTCTTGGCGCTGACCTCATTGATCGCCGTTTGTGGCTTGCGGCCAGGATGCACCGGACGGCGGAGCGGGCGCGTCCCAGGCGCCATCGCCGCGATATCGGCCATGGCGCGCGGAACGTCCATCGGATCGGTCGTCCCGCCGCCGCCATTCTCGCTGAGCTGCGTCAGCTCGGGGTAGGCGGCGAGGCGGGCGTCGTCTTCGCGAGCATAAAGCGCGCGGGTGTTGGCCTGCGCGTTTTCCCAGATCTCCGTCGGATAGCCGCCCGGCTGAACGATGGAGACCTCGACGCCGCGCGGCGCAAGCTCATAGGCCATCTGCTCACTCATCGCCTCCAGCGCGAATTTCGTACCGGAGTAAAGGCCGAAGCCAGGATACATGACCCGGCCGAGCTGCGACGTGACGTTAATGATGACGCCGCCGCCCTTTTCGCGCATTTTCGGCAGGGCGGCGCGCGCCATCCGCTGAGGGCCGTAGACATTGGTGCCAAACATAAGTTCGGCCGCGGCCATGTCGCTCACCTCCACCGGGCCGGAGGTCGAGATGCCCGCATTGTTGACGAGGACGTCGATCGCGCCGCCGGCCAAACGTTCTGCCTCTGCAACGCCCGTGGTGGCGGAGGCGTCGTCGAGAACGTCGATCTCGACGATATGAATGTCGAGATTCTCATCGGCGACGCTGGCAAGGAGCGCGTCCGCCTCCGGACGCGGCAGGTTCCGCATCGTCGCGACGACCTTCGCGCCGCACCGGGCGAAATGCTGGGCGGCAAGAAAGCCGAAGCCCGACGAGCAGCCGGTGATGAGGACGGTCTTGCCGGATAGATCCGGATGATTGCTGCCCCCATGATGCGCCGCCGTTGTCGCGGTCGCGGCCAGCGCCGCCGTCGCGGCCCCTGCTCCCAATAGTTGTCGTCTCGTCGGCATGATCAGTCTCCTGTGGCGGGGGTGTCCGTCTGGTCCCTTTGCATGACCGGCAACGGCTCTTTGAAGGTGAGCGTCCGGTAGGGGAATGGGATTTCGACGCCATTGTCGTCGAGCGCCCGTTTGATGGCGCGTACGACCTGGTCGCGGCTCTTATGCATGTCGACGGGCTTCGATCCTGCCCACCAGCGGACGGTGAAGTTGACGCTGGAATCGCCGAATTCGGAGGCGAAGACTTGTACGGGCTTTTCTTTCTCGACCAGCTCGACGCCTTCGACCGTTTTCTGAATGAGATCGCGCGCCATGTCGCAGTCGGTATCGTAGCTGACGCCCGCCGTGATTTCATGCCGCCGCATCGGATTGTCGGTGTGGATCTCGACCGGGTTCTTGAACAGCATGGAATTCGGGACGATCGTGACCTCGTTCGACAGTTTGCGAACATAGGTTTCGCGCAGGCTGATATGCATGACCTCGCCGGAAATGCCCTCGCATTCGATGTGATCGCCGATCTTCATCTTCTCGCGCAGCATCAGGAGAATTCCGGCGAGAAAGTTCTCGAAGACATCCTGGAAGGCAAAGCCAATGGCGACCGATCCGAGTCCAAGGCCAGCGACCAGGCTGCCAAGCGTCATGGACGGGAAGACGATCGTCATCGTGACGAGGATGCCGACGATCCAGACGGCGACCTTCGAGAGCGTCTGCGTCAGGTTCACGAGCGATGGACGCTCGCCCGCCTTCGATGCGGCCTTCTTAGCAAGGTTGCTGACCCCGCGTGCCACGAAGAAGAAGATGATGAGGACGATGATGGCGATGACGAGCGTCGGAAGCGTCGCGACCAGACCCCGCGCCATCTCGGTCAACTGATCCGTCAGCGTGCCGACGATGCTGAGATCGCCGGAGATCTCCCCGAAAATACTCTCGCCCTCGGCCGGCACATCGTCCGCATTGGGCGGCGTTTCTGTGGACTGGTCCTGCATGAACATCCCTTAGATCGTTTCGCGTTTAGACGGCTCCCCTATCAGGAAGGTTCCGTGTCCGCCTTGTCGTCCGCCGCGCGCAGGACGGCCTTGCGAATGCGCGTGTAAGTGCCGCAGCGGCATAAATTGGTAATTCCGGCGTTGATGTCGTCGACGCTGGGCGAAGGCGTGTCCTTCAGAAAGGCCGCCGCCGCCATGATCATGCCGGGCTGGCAAAAGCCGCATTGCGGCACCTGCTCCGCGATCCAGGCGCGCTGCACCGGATGGTCGCCGTTCTCATCGAGACCCTCGATCGTCGTGACGAACGTCCCCTCGATATCGCCGATATAGATCTGGCAGCTCCGCTGGGCGACGCCGTCGACATGGACGGTACAGGCCCCGCAAATGCCGACGCCGCAGCCATATTTCGTACCCGTCAGATTGCTGGCATCGCGCAGCGCCCAGAGGAGAGGCGTATCGGCGGGCAGGTCATATTCGACAGGATTGCCGTTCACGGTGAAGCGGGTCATGTTTCCGTGCGTTAAAGACTTTCGCGCCTTTCGGCAAAGCCCGGCGCGCCCAGACAGCGGAGCCCCGTCCCATGCAGCTTGAAACCCTTTCCCTCAACGTCGACGGTCACATCGCGCATGTCGAGCTGACCCGCCCCGACGAGCTCAACACGATGACGCCACAGTTTTGGGAGGACATGATCTCGGCGTTCGAGGCGATCGAAGACGACATGGCCGTTCGCTGCGTGATTTTGTCCTCGACCGGGCGGCATTTCACGGCGGGCCTCGATCTCAAATCGGCGGGCAGCCTGCATGGCGAGGAGCAGGACGTCGCACGGCAGCGCGCGCATTTCCTGCGTCATGTGAAACGCCTGCAGCACAGCTTCACCGTCATCGACGAATGCCGCGCGCCGGTGATTGGCGTCATCCAGGGCGGCTGCATCGGCGGCGGCGTCGACCTCGTCACGTCCTGCGACATGCGCATCGCATCGGAAGGCAGCTTCTTCACGATCCAGGAGATCAATGTCGGCATCGTCGCGGACGTCGGCACGCTGCAGCGCATTCCCCACCTCCTACCGCAGGGCATCATCCGCGAACTCGCCTATACCGGCCGCCGGTTCGGCGTCGACGAGGCAAAAGGCTATGGCTTCGTCAACAGCGTCGAGGCGGACCATGACGCCGCGATGGCGGCGGCCCGCAAGCTGGCGGACGAGATTGCGTCGAAGTCTCCCGTTGCGATGATGGGGACCAAGGCGGTCCTCAACCGTGGCCGCGGCCAGACTGTCGATGAAGGCCTCGACTATGTCGCCGTCTGGAACGCCGCGTTCCTGCAGGGCGAGGACATGCGCGAAGCCATCGGCGCACAAATGCAGAAGCGGCCTGCGAAGTTTGCCAATATGGGATGAGCATCGCCGAGGCGGACACTTGACCTGCCGCGATCAAATCCCGATTATATGGTCCAAGGAGTTGGACCATGCAAACTGAAGTCGCCGTTAGCGAGGCCAAAGCACGCCTTACCGAACTCGTGCGTAGGGCGGAAGCCGGTGAAGACATCGTGCTGACCCGGCGCGGTGCGGCGGTGGTACACCTCGCACCCGTAAAACCGAAGGTCGATATGGAAAAGCGGCGGAAGGCATTGGATGCCTTCATGGGGTGCGGCGTTGGCAAGTTCGAAGGACCGTCCGAGCGCGTGACCGATTTTCTCTATGACGAGAACGGCATGCCTGGATGATCGTCGTCGATACCTCGGCGCTCATCGAAATGATCATGCTTGGTCCCCGCGCTGACGAATGTCGGCAAGCCCTCATGCGGACGGAAGCGATCTACATATCAGCAGGGTCGTTCACCGAAACACTCATCGTCAGCGCTGGCAAGGGTCTCGACGCAGAGATCGATACCGTCAGAACGCAGTCCGAAATCGAGATCGCCCCAGTTACCGTCGAGCGTGCCCAGGCCGCTGGCGACGCTTACCGTCAGTGGGGCAAGGGTTGGCACCCCGCGCGTCTTAACTTCGGCGATTGCTTCGCCTACGCGCTGGCGAAAGAGCTCGACTGTCCGCTTCTCTTCGTCGGCAATGACTTCGCGCAGACCGACGTGAAGTCGGCCCTAGGCTAGCCCCGCGCCTTCGACACCACGCTCTCAGGCAAATCCTTCCCGAACACGCGCTGGTAATATTCGGCGACGATGCCGCGTTCCAGTTCGTCGCATTTATTTAGGAAGCTGACGCGGAATGCGAAGCCGAGGTCGTTGAAGATGGCGGCATTCTGCGCCCAGGTGAGGACGGTGCGCGGGCTCATGACGGTCGAAATGTCGCCGTTGATGAAGCCCTGGCGCGTCATGTCGGCGATCTGGACCATCTTGCCGATGTCGGCGCGGCCCTTGTCGCCAGCGAACATCTCGCCCGCCTTGGCGTGGACGATCTCGATCTCCGTGTCCGCGGGCAGGTAATTCAGCGTCGTGACGATATTCCAGCGGTCCATCTGGCCCTGGTTGATCTGCTGCGTGCCGTGATAAAGCCCCGACGTATCGCCGAGGCCGATGGTGTTCGATGTGGCGAACAGGCGGAAGAACGGGTTTGGACGGATGACCCGGTTCTGGTCGAGGAGGGTCAGTTTGCCCTCCAACTCGAGGACGCGCTGGATGACGAACATTACGTCCGGACGGCCCGCATCATATTCGTCGAAGACGAGCGCGGTCGGCGTCTGCAGCGCCCACGGGAGGAGCCCCTCGCGAAATTCCGTCACCTGCTGTCCGTCGCGAAGGACGATAGCGTCCTTGCCGACGAGATCGATGCGGCTGATGTGCGAATCGAGGTTGATGCGGACGCAGGGCCAGTTGAGACGCGCGGCGACCTGCTCGATATGCGTCGACTTGCCCGTCCCGTGATAACCCTGGATCATGACGCGCCGGTTGTTCGCGAAGCCTGCAAGGATGGCGAGCGTCGTTTCGGGGTCGAAGACATAGTCCGGATCGAGGTCGGGCACCCGCTCATCCGCCTGGCTGAACGCCGGGATCTTCATGTCGATATCGACCCCGAACACCTGGCGCGCATCGACCTCGGTGTCGGGCGCGGTCATCAGCGTGCCGTCATTGGCGGCATCGGGTACGGGCTGGCTGGCCATAAATGAAGTCCTGAAGGGCTTGAGGGCTATTCGGAAAAAGCGCGGGCGCGTTTCAATTGGCTAAAGGCATCGATCACCGCCTGCAACCGCGCCTCGTGCGACCGGTCGCCGCCGTTCATGTCGGGATGATATCGTCGCACCAGCTCCTTGTAACGAGCGCGGATCGCCGTGGCACTGGCGCTTTCGCCAAGATCGAGGACGGTAAGGGCGTTGCGTTCGGCGGGCGTCCAGCGGGACGGCGTGGTAACGGGTCGGGCGTCCTCGCCGAAGATGCCGAGCGGATCGACGAAGGCGGATGCGTAGGCGTTTTTCGCGAACGCCGCGGTCGCACGATCCCATCTGTCGGTGGGACCGGGGATGGGCCCGGCCCAGCTATAACCCGCGTTGAACTCCCGAACATGATCTAGGCAGAGATATTGCCAGGTCCCGGCGGGTGCGCCGTTGACGGGTGCGCGAAATTCGCCCGCGTCGGTGCAGCCGGGCCGCGCGCAGGGGGCAGGTTCCGGTCGTTCGACGCGCCCGTGGAATCTCTCTCGCCGCCTTCTGGGTTTGGCCTCCGACATCGCCGGGCCATATAGGCGGTATCCCATGCCGTCCCAAGGAGTGCGCCCTCATGTCCGATCCAAAGCCCGACGTCGCCGCCGAGATCGAACGCCGCCTGCGGGCCGAGCTGTCGCCGACATCGCTCGAGGTGGTGAACGAAAGCGCGCAGCATGCGGGACATGCGGGTGATGACGGCAGCGGGGAAACGCACTGGGCCGTCGCGATCAGCGCGGCCGTTTTTGCCGGCATGAACCGGGTCGCGCGCCAGCGGGCCGTCTATGCGGCGATCGGCGACCTGATGGACAATCCCATCCACGCCCTCAGAATCGATGCGAAGGCTTGACCTAGAAGAAGCGGCCTTACAAACGCCGCCGGGCGCTGCCCGGCCGGCTTAGCTCAGTTGGTAGAGCAACCGCCTTGTAAGCGGTAGGTCGTCAGTTCGAGTCTGACAGCCGGCACCAGCGCCTAATCGAAGAGCGACGACACAGAACTTTCATCCGCGATCCGGCGGATGGCTTCGCCGAGGAGTGGGGCGATGGTGAGTTTCCGCACACCATTTTCGGCCGCGCCGTCGGGCAGCTGGATCGAGTCAGTGATGACCAGTTCCTCGAGGACGCTCTTTTCGACGCGCGCGACCGCGCCGCCGGAGAGAACGCCGTGCGTGCAATAGGCCAGCGCCTTGTCTGCGCCTGCCTCGGTGAGAGCGGCGGCGGCGTTGCAGAGCGTCCCCGCCGAATCGACGATGTCGTCGATCATGATGCAAAAGCGGCCGTCGACATCGCCTATGATATTCATGACTTCCGATTCGCCCGCGCGTTCGCGCCGCTTGTCGACGATGGCGAGCGGAGCGTTGTCGAGGCGCTTGGCCAGCGCGCGCGCGCGGACGACGCCGCCGACATCGGGGGAGACGATCGTCAGATTGTCGAGCGCAAAGCGGGCCTTGATATCGTCCGCCATGACGGGCGCGCCGTAGAGATTGTCCGTCGGAATGTCGAAGAAACCCTGGATCTGTCCGGCGTGGAGATCGACCGACAACACGCGGTCCGCGCCCGCCGTCGTGATCAGGTTGGCGACCAGCTTTGCGGAAATGGGTGTGCGCGGACCCGGCTTCCGGTCCTGCCGCGCATACCCGTAATAGGGGACGACGGCAGTGATGCGCTTTGCCGACGCGCGTTTCAGCGCATCGATCATGATAAGGAGTTCCATCAAATTGTCGTTCGCCGGCGCGGGCGTCGACTGGATGACGAACACGTCCTCGCCGCGAACATTCTCGTGAATTTCGACGAAGACTTCTTCGTCGGCAAAGCGGCGGACGCTGGCATCGGTCAGCGGCATCTCCAGATAGCTGGCGATATCCTGGGCAAGCGGCAGGTTGGCGTTGCCGGTCATGAGCTTCATCGGCGGGCGGGTCCTGTTCGTTGGCGCTGACGGTGGGCGCTGCCTAAGGGCGAATCCGCGCGCGAGTCCATTGCGGATTGTGACGTGCCTGTGACGACCCCGCGCTACTGTGGCAGCGCGATCACGGAGATCTGCCGTCCATAGTCGGGTTCGCCCTGATGCGTGGCGCGGCGATAGCTGAAATAGCGGGCTTCATCGGCATAGGTGTCGCGACCTGCCCGAATTACCTGCGCCAAGCCGAGTTCTTCGAGTTTGGCTGCGTTGAAGCCTTCCAGATCGAATTGATGATGACCTGGCTTCCCGTCAGCGAAAAAGCGTGCGTTGTCCTCATTTTCGATGAGGAAGCGGTCGCGAAAGGCCTCGTCGACTTCATAGCTTGGCTGCGCGATGGCGGGACCGATGGCCGCAACGATATTGCCTCGTTGCGCGCCCAATTGCTCCATCGCGTCGACAGTTGCCTTGCCGATACCTTCAAAGGCCCCGCGCCAGCCTGCATGCGCCGCGCCGACGACACCCGCGCGGCGGTCCGCGAAGAGGAGCGGCGCGCAGTCCGCAGTCAAAATCCCGAGGGCGAGGCCGGGTCGGTCGGTGACCATTGCATCGGCTTCCGGTCGCGCGTCGTCAGCCAATGGGGCCGTGACTGTGACGACGTCCGGGCTGTGGACTTGGCGCACGGTCACGAGGTCCGCATTGAAACTCGTCGCCACACGCCGCCTGTTTTTCTCGACCGCACTCACATCGTCATCTGCGCCGAGGCCGCACTGCAGCGAGGCCATCGCGCCGGTCGATACGCCGCCCTCGCGCCCGAAGAAACCGTGCGGCACACCGAGCGCATCGATGGTCAGCGATGGCGGTGTGTCAGCCATGATCGGCGGCGATGCGCTCGGCGAGAAAGGCTTCGACGTCCGCGAGATCCGTGTTCGGCGACAGGAAGCTGCGCCCAATGCCGTGCGTCAGGATCAGCGGCACGTCGCCCGCGCTCGCTTTCTTGTCTTGGCGCATATGCGCGACGAGGCGATTGGCATTGTTGGCAAATTCCGGAATGAGGGTCGGCTGGCCGCAGGCGTCGAAATGGCGCTCGATGCGCCGGACGTCGGCGTCGTCGCAAAGCCCGGTGCGCGCCGAATAACGAAACGCCAGCAGCATCCCTATGCTGACCGCCTCCCCGTGCAACAATCGGTCCGAATAGCCGCCCTCGGCTTCGAGCGCGTGACCGAACGTGTGGCCCAAATTGAGAAGCGCGCGTGCGCCGGTCGTCTCGCGCTCGTCCTCTGCGACGACGGCAGCTTTGGTGGCGCAGGATGTGGCGATCGCGTGGACCTGCGCTTGGCTGTCGCCGCCGAGCAGCGCCTGCCCGTTTTCCTCGCACCAGGCAAAGAAGGGCGCGTCGCGGATCAGGCCGTATTTCACGACTTCGGCATAGCCTGCGTGAAGCTGTCGCTCTGGCAATGTCGTCAACACCTCGGGGTCGATAAGGACGACCGACGGCTGGTGAAAGGCACCGACGAGATTTTTGCCCGCCGCGGTGTTGATCGCCGTCTTGCCGCCGACGCTCGAGTCGACCTGCGCAAGTAGAGTCGTCGGGATCTGGGCGAAGCGGCAGCCGCGCCTCAGGATCGAAGCGGCGAAACCCGTCAGGTCGCCGATGACGCCCCCACCGAGCGCGATGACAGTGTCGCCGCGCTCGACACCAAGCGCCAGAAGCCGCTCGACGAGCGCCTCCAGTTGCGGCCAGCTTTTCGTCGTTTCGCCGACGGGAAGGATAATGGTCTCACTCGCATGGCCGAGGCCGTCGCGGAGCGGGTCGAGGTGCAGGCCCGCCACCGCCTCGTCCGTCACGACGATGTGCGGACGCCCCGCGCTCGGCGGGGGCAGATGCTCGCCTACGCGTGTCAAAAGGCCGGGTTCGATCAGGATCGGGTAGCTGCGTCCGGCCAGATCGACGTCGATGCGGGTCATGCGCTGGCCTGGTTTTTCAGGGCCGCGACAATGTCGTCGACGACGTCGCCATGCGGGCCCGGCCCGCTGCGCACATGGATTTGTGCCTTCGCATAGTCGGGATTTCGCGCGGCGGCGAGGTCGCGCAACACCGTTTCCGGGTCTTTTCCCGCAAGGAGCGGTCGATGCTCTCGCCGCGCGACGCGCTCGACGAGCGTCTCGATATCCGCGTCGAGCCAGATGGCGGTCGCGTTTTCAAGGATGGCCGCGCGGGTTTCCGTATCGATGAAGGCGCCGCCGCCGGTTGCGATCACACCGTGCTCTTCTTCGATCAGACGCAGGATAACGCGCCGTTCGCCATCGCGGAAATAGGGCTCGCCGAACCGTTCGAAAATTTCGGCGATACTGAGACCTGCTGCCGTTTCGATTTCCTCGTCGGCGTCATGAAAGGGGAGGGAGAGGCGCTGGGCGAGGCGTTTGCCGACCGTCGACTTCCCCGCCCCCATCAGGCCGACGAGGACCAGGCCGCGCCGCTCGTCGTCCGCCACCGACCTCCGAAGATTTTTTGCTTCCTCTGCCATCGCGCGGCCCGCTAGAGACGCCGCGTCCCGCCGGGGCGACCCGCCATTGCGTGCGGACTTTTCAAGGTTCTGACAGGTGACATGCGACGTGGGACGACTTCTGAAATGGCTATTTCTGATCCTGCTGTTCGCATTCGTTGCGATGTTCATCTGGTTTGGCATGCAGGATACGGAGGTCGAACGCACCACCGTCGAGCAGGAGATCGACGCTGAAACGCTGGGGCTATAGCGCCGGGGCCAGTGGGCTCGCCTTCGCGGCCGCCCTCCTTCTTGCGACGCAGGGCGGAACGCAGGAGGACCTGCTTCCCGACCTGTTCGACGATCCGCCGCCGCCCGCGCCTGTCGCGCCGCCACCTAATGAACCGGCACCCGACGAACCAGCGCCCGGCGCGCCACTGACGCCGTCACCCGCAGTCCCGCCGCCCGGGTCACCCTCCGAGCTGCCCGCCTTCGAGGATGAGTTCGGGCCGACGC
>JBAUIQ010000070.1:0-5932 GCA_049683075.1 Pacificimonas sp. | reverse complement strand
CCATATTGTCGAGGAGCTGCTCGGTCATTTCGCGCGCGGTCAGGCCGCCCGTTTCCTGGATCAGGCGGTCGGCGAGCGTGGACTTGCCATGGTCGATATGCGCGATGATCGAGAAATTGCGGATGTTTTCGCGCGGGATCTTTGGTGTGTCTGTGGTGGCCATGCGGCGCGGATATAGGGGGTTGGCGGTGGCGGCAAGCAGGAGCGGTGTCGCGGAAGCGGGGTTTGGCGCGCTAAGTGTCGGCAGGCTTTACAGTTTCGCGGTCGTCATGAATCGGAAATATGGCCATCGGCATGAAATCATTGGATATAGATGTTCTGGCACAGCCTCTGCATCGTCGGTGGCTGGGGGCAAGCAAGACTCGCCACGTAAGTTGATTGGAGTACCTTAGTAATGACAATGAAAACCCTTCTCGCCGGTGCCGCAGCCATCGGCCTCGCCACCAGCGCCAGCGCCGTGACGGTCGATGTCGATCCGTTCGACACGCTGTTCGGTGGCACCGACAACCAGATCACGCTGAACACGGGCACCACGACGGCTGGCCCGACGGTCCTTTCGAACGGCGTGACGCGCTCGGTCGAGTTCACGATCGTTGGCAACAACAGCGCCGGCCAGAGCAACTCTGCGCAGCTGGAAATCGCGAACGGTCAGTTCACCGTTTCGAACCAGGCCGATGTCGAGTCTTCGACGGAGCTGACCTATGATGTCGGCAGCCTGTTCGACCAGGCGGTCATCGACTCGAACGGTGCCGCAACCGGCTCGCTCGACATCCTGACGGTCTTCGCCGATCTGACGCGCATCCTGACGCTGACGGTCAACGGTACGGAAGCCGACAGCGTCGTCGTGCAGCAGCAGGTTGGCGACAGCATCGGCGGCAACCCGGTTGGTCCGCAGCAGCTGACGACCTCGCTGAACTTCGACACCGATCTTCTGTCGGGTGCCGGCGATGACATCATCACGCTGTCGATCCTCGGTTCGGCCGGTCTCGATTACACGATCGAGATCCTCTCGGCGAACTTCGAAAACGTTCCGAACGTCGACGTCCCGGCACCGGGCGCGCTCGGCCTTCTCGGTCTCGGCGTTCTGGGCCTCGGCCTCGCACGTCGCCGCAAGGCCGCGTAAGCGAACGCTTAGCGAATTGCCTTCGGGCAAGGACAAGGGCCGTTCCTTCGGGAGCGGCCCTTTTTCGTTTGGCGCGCTGTGTGAAGTGTCAGCTGCTCAGACGCCTAGCAGCAGGATGCGCCTTTTCCGGCTTCAAGCGCCTTGGCGAGACCAGCATCTTCGCCGTAGCTCGTGTGATCGCCGGTGGTGTGGAAGGTTTCCCAAATGACGCCGTCGGGGTCGGTGACCCAGTGTTTCTCGGACTTCGCGTAGCAGCACTGGGTGCTGCCCTCGTCGATGACGGGGCGTCCGGCCTCTTCGAGCCGGGCATAGACGTCGGCGAGCTCTGCTGCAGATTCGACTTCGATGCCGAGGTGCTCGACGCCGTTTGCGGCGTGATGATCGCTTGAAATGGCGAAGTTGACGCGTGGGTCGTCCAGTTGCCACTTGGCGTAGTCAGCTTCCTCCTTTGTTGGCGCGCTCCCGAACATGGCAGAATAAAAGGCGGTCGAGGTGGCAATATCCTCGACCCCGACATGGATGTGGATGCGTTTCATGTGGACTGCTCCTGCTTGAGTGTCGCCGCACGCTCGTCGGTGCAGCAATTTTCGAGAAGATAGGCGATCAGCGCCGACATCGCGTCGAAGTTCGCGCTGTAAATAAGCGACCGCCCGTCACGCTTTTGCGTCACGAGATCGGCACGGTGCAGGTGCGCGATGTGAAATGACAGCGAGCTGGGCGGCAGGTCGAGCGCCGCAGCGAGCGCGCCGGCCGTCATCCCATCGCTGCCGGCGCGGACGAGGAGACGGAACGCCGTCAGACGATGAGGTTGGGCCAGCGCGGAGAGGCCGGTGACGGCCTTGTCGTTGTTCATTATTCCACCTTTCTCGAATTATGAAATAAACATGCGGTGCGCCGCCGTCAACGATGTTTCCAGTAATATCGAAATAAAAGACCGGCGTCCGTTTGGGGGTCGCTGCCTACTCTTTGGCCAGCCAATCGAGCATGACGCGATTCACCTCTTCCGGGCGATCCTGTTGCACCCAGTGCGAGACGCCGGGCAGATGGCGGCGGGTGAGATAGGGCACGTAGCGTTCGATGCCGCCCAATGTCTCCGGACCAAGCGCCTGGTCGTCATCGCCCCAAATGAGGAGCGTCGGCACGTCAACGCACCAGTCCGCGTCGGTCCGAGCATCCATGCGGCGGCGGTTGCGCTTGGCGAATGCCGCGCGATACCAATTGATCATCGCCGTCATCGCGCCGGGGCGCTGCGCGGCGCGGGCATAAGTATCGAGCACTTCCGGCGGGAAGTTTTCCTGCGCACTCGTCCAGTCCAAAAATGCCCGGCGGATGGCTTCCGCATCGTTGCGGGTCAGCGCCCACTCGGGAAGCCATGGCAGCTGAAAGAACAGCGTGTACCAACTGCGGCGGCGCTGCGCCTTCGACGTTTTCAAGGAGGCGCGAAATGTCTGGAGATGCGGCATATTCATGACGATCAGCCGGTCGAGCGGCAGCGTCTTTCGCACGGCGTAGTCCCACGCAACCGCGCCGCCCCAGTCATGCGCGACCAGCATCACTTCCGTGGCGGAGCGCTCCGACCGGGCGGCCTCAATCAACGCAGCGATGTCGGCGATGAGATGATCGAGATCATAGGCCGCCTTCCCTTGCGGTTTCGACGACCCGCCATAGCCGCGCTGGTTCGGTGCCCAGACGCGCCATCCCGCATCCGCCAGCGCCTCGATCTGGTGCCGCCACGAGAAATTCAGTTCCGGAAAGCCGTGCAGCATGACGGCAAGCCGGTCGCCCTTCGGATTCGCCTCGACGAGATCGAAGGTCAGCTGGTTTGCGGCGATCGTGCGCGCGGTCATGCCGCTGTCGGCGGGCGGGGTCCAAGCCGGTTTCATTCGCCGCGCATATCCGAAATCTGATGAAATTACAGCCTTCGAGCAGAGGCCATCATGTGTATCCGGAATATGCTAATGCAAATGAGTTGCAGAGACTCGGCGCAAGTCGTAGGCGCCTGCGAACGATTCGCAAAAAAAGGGTTTCGCGATGAGATTTGCCCTGACCGCGACCGGTCTCCTTTGCCTTGCTGGCACGGCAGCGACCGCACAGGTTGACGACATCGACGCTTCGCCCGACGTGCCGGACGAGGTGCTCATCACCGCCGGGCGCGTGCCGCAGCCGATCTCCAGCATTCCCGCACTGGTGACGGTGATCGACGAGCAGGCACTGGACGATCAGCGGCTGATCGCTGACGACCTTCAGGGGCTGCTCGCCAATCTGATGCCGGGCTTCGCGCCCAGCCGTCAGAAGCTGAGCGGGTTCGGGGAGAGTTTTCGCGGGCGCAGTCCGCTCTATCTGATCGACGGCGTCCCGCAGTCGAACCCGCTGCGCGACGGGTCGCGAGACGGCTATACCATCGACCTCAGCGTGATCGAGCGGATCGAGGTCATCAACGGCGCGAACGCGATCCAGGGGCTGGGCGCCACGGGCGGGATCGTCAATTATGTCACGAAGCGCGCCGATCCGTCCGGTGAACTGACAATCGGCGGCGAAGCTGCCGTTACGGCGGCGGACGGGTTCGACGATAATGGGTTCGCGTGGCGTGGCAGCCTGAATGCCGCGCAGCAGCTAAGGGACGTCGATGTCATCGCCGCCGTCAGCTATGCGAAGCGCGGCCTCTTCTACGACGGCGATGGGCGGCCGATCGCCGTCGACACGACACAGGGCGATCTCGCCGACAGCCAGCAACTGAACCTGTTCGCGAAAGCCGGCTGGGAGCCGACGGCGGACCAGCGGCTGCAACTGACCGTCAACCGGTTCCGGCTGGACGGCGATGGCGATTTCCAGACACAGCCGGGCGATCGGGCCGCGGGGTTACCGGCAACGGCGATCCCGGGTGCTCCGCCGGGCGCGCCCGCCGAGAACGGTGTCTGGACCGCCAGTCTCGATTACAGCCACGAGAATATTCTCGGCGCGCGGTTCGCGGGCCAGGTCTATTATCAAGACTTCGAAGCCATCTTCGGTGGCGGCGTCTTCGGCGTGTTTCAGGATCCCGCCGTCGCGCCCGTCGGCACGCTGTTCGAACAGTCGGCGAACCGGTCGGAGAAAGTCGGCGCCCGATCGACATTGGCTTGGAGCGATGTCGGCACGGCGGGTTTCGACATCATCGGCGGTATCGACCTCTTGCGCGACCGGACGGAACAGGCGCTGATCGAGACGGGCCGGACTTGGGTGCCCGAAACCGACTACAGAAACGCCGCGCCCTTTCTGCAGGCGGACTGGGCCGCCCTGCCCTGGCTGCGCCTGGCAGGTGGCGTGCGTTACGAGATCGCCGAACTTGACGTCGGCGACTATGTCTCGATCGCGGGCAACCGTGACGATTTCGCCCGGACGGAGGTCGATGGCGGCAGCCCGAGTTTCGACGATGCGCTGGTGAACGGCGCCGTCATCGTGGAGCCGGGCGCGGGCCTGAGTTTCTACGGCAGCTATTCGGAAGGCTATACCGTGCCGGACGTCGGCCGGGTGTTGCGCGGTGTTGGCGAGCCGGGAACGGATATTGACAGCCTCTTCGCGCTGTCACCCATTGTCGCGGAGAATTGGGAAGCGGGCGCGACCGTCTCGCGCGACGGGCTTACCCTGCAGCTCGCCTATTACGTCTCCGATTCAGATGAGGGGTCTCGCCTTGTCGCGGATGCGGACGGCATCCTGCGCGTGAGACGCGAAAAGACGCGGATCGAAGGTTACGAGGCGAGTGTCGAGGCCGAACCGACCGATGGCCTGCGGCTGGGCGGCAATCTCAGCGTAATTAGCGGGCGCACCGACAGCGATGGCGACGGGCGCCTGGATGCCGATCTCGACGCGGTGAATGTCGGTACGGACCGGCTGAATCTCTACGCGGCTTATGTGGCAGGCCCGGCCTCGGTCCGGTTGCAATCGGCGACGTTGTTCGACCGCGATTTCGAAGATGCGGCCGAGGCGCTGGCCGCCGAGTTCGAGGGCTATACTCTGGTCGATCTTCTGGGGAGCTATGACACACCGGTGGGGCGCATCTCGCTCGGCATCCAGAACCTCACCGACGAGCAGTACATAACCTATTTCGGGCAAGCCGGAACGACGCGGGATGACCGGTTCTCTGCCGGGCGTGGCCGAACCTTCACAGTCGGGATCGACACGGCGTTCTGATGCGGCGCCGGTTGAAATGGCTGCACAAATGGGCGGGCATTTTGCTGGCGGTCTATATCGCGTTGATTGCCGGGACGGGCGCGGCGCTGACGTTCCGGCAGCCGATCCTGGCGGCCGCGCATGACCTGCCGAAGGGCGCGACGCGGGGTGCGCTGGCAAACGCCGAGCGGCTATACGGCGAACTGGACGATACGAGGATCACGGCGATCACGCTGCCGACGCCCGAATTCGGCGCTTTCGCCGTCCATCGCCGTGGGTTCGATCCGGAGCTGTTCGATGCGGCAGACCTGAACGATGTCGATGGCGTGGTGCCCGCAGTCTTTACGACGATCTACGACCTCCATCATCGCCTTGCGCTCGGCCAGACGGGAGAAACGCTGTCCGGGTGGCTCGGCACGGGTTTTCTCGTCTTGGCCGGCGTCGGGCTTGCGCTCTGGTGGCCGATGCGGCGTGGGTTTGCGGTGAGGCGGCTGTGGACCTCCGGGCCGTCGCGGATGGGACGGCTGGCGGTGCATGTGACGCTGGGGCCGCTGCTGGCGATCCCGCTGTTGCTGTTGTCGGCAAGTGGTGTTGCCATGATCTTTCACGAGCAGGCCGCGACGCTACTCGCGCCCGTTGCGGGGTCCGACGGCCGGGTTGAGC
>JBAUIQ010000069.1:0-2501 GCA_049683075.1 Pacificimonas sp. | reverse complement strand
AGTCCATGGCGCGTTCGGGATCCTGTGCCATGGTGTCGGCCATGCGGTAATGCGCATGGCTATCGAACCCGAGCAGCTTGGCGCGCTCGGCGCGCAATTTGACGATCTCCGCGATCAAGTCGTTGGTGTCGTTTTCGTCGGCATTGTCGCCGCGGTTGACGAACGCGCGCCACACTGTCTCTCGTGCGTCGCGATCGTCGGAAAAGGTTAGGAACGGCTGAACGGCCGAACGGGTGTTCGCGACCGCATAGCCATCCATGTCCGCATCTTCCGCCGCGCCGGCGTAGGTCGACTGCAACGCCTCGGGCAGGCTTTCGACGGCAGCCGCGCTGACCGGGATCAGTTTGCTTTCGTCGGCGAGCACGCGCTGGGAAAAATTGGTGAAGAGCGTCGACAGCTCCGTGTTAATATCACCGACCCTTGACTGCGCAACATCGCCCAGCATCGCGCCCGATCGAACGAAACGATCATAGGTTTTTTCGACGAGACGCTTCTGCTCGGCCGTCAGACCAGCGGCTTCGCGCCCATCGTGGATGGACTTGATCCGCGCAAACAGATCGTCGTTGAAATTGATCTCGTTGAAGACGGCGGTCAGCTTCGGGTTTACCCGCTTTGCGATCTCCTGGATCTCGGGCGTATTCCGATTGGCCGTCAGCGTGTAAAATAGGGTCGTGGCCCGGCCCAATTCGGCACCGGCTTCCTCCATCGGCACGAAGACGTTGTCGAATGTCGCGGGCGCCGTATCGGCAGCGATCGCCGCGATGTCCGCGCGCAAACGGTTTATGCCTTCGTCGATCGCCGGTTCGAACAGATCCGTCCGCTCGGCGAGGTTGAAGGGCGGCATACCACCATGTGGACCGTCCCACTCGGCGAGGAGGACGTCATGCGGTTCGGTCATGTTGAAGCTTTCGGCGGTATCGGACATCGGCGTCATGGTGGACGTCTCGGCGGTGTCGGTGGTGGACGTCTCGGCGGTGTCGGTGGTGGTCGTGCAGGCGGCGAGAGCGAGCGCGCTGGCGCTGGCGACGAGGCTGTTGCGGATCATGGGGTTCCCGAATCTGTTCGTGTCGACTGGTTTCATACGCAATCAACCGAAGGAAAGCACCCGATGTTCCGATATCACCCCTTCAGCGCGTAGAGCTCGATCGGCGGCAGGTTGGGCGCAGCGGGACGCGCCAGCTCGCCCATCAATTCACCATCGACGCGTGAGCTGCGCGCGGCGAGCGCATGGAAGAAGGAGCCCGTCATGTAACGCGCGCCCGTGGGAACCGCGCCCAGCATCCAGTCCACCATCTCGACGGATTCGCCCATCAGGAAAGGCGTGCCGCCGACAGGCTCCGCCACCCGTTCGACAATCCCATAATCGAAGGCGAACCGCAACGCGCTGGCCTCCATATGCCGCTCGGCAGCTTCGGTGACCAGGCGCGCCGCTTCTACGGCCTTTGCCGGACTGTCGTGCGCGAAGGCGAGCCGGTCGCGCAGCCAGCAAGGCGACGCGAGCGGCCGCCCGAGGGCGGCGAACCGTTCGGCCAATTGCGCGTCATGCATGAGGGCGTTGGTCAGCTCGCGATCGAGCAGGTCGACCTCGACAGTCGCCGCCAAACGCACGTCAAGATCGGCGCATTTCCCGCTCGCGCTTGAGGGCGACGGCACTTGCTGTCCATCCCTCGCGCGGTCGACGCGGACTACTGTCTGCGCCCGCCCGCCCGCTTTCCACGCGCGACCGAGATCGCCTGACAGGCCGCCATCGTCGTCCGGATGTCCGCGCAGGATCAGGAGCTGGCTGGCTGTCGTCTCGATGACGGTCGCCGCCTGCGCGGCCATGCCCATGGCGACGTCCCCGGCCAACCGCACCGCCAGCATGTGGCGCCGTCCGTCGCAGTCGAGCGCGAGGCTCGTGACGGACGTAGCATTTTCAATGAGATAGTCGTAGCGCGCCGCCCAGTCGCCGCTCCGCACCGTGACCGAGCGGTCGCGAAACCGCTCGGGCTCGTCGGGCAGCACGACATGCAGTTCCGCACCCTCCGCCAGCAAGGCCTCGGCAACAACGATGTCCGCACCGGCCGCCAGCGCACCATAGCCAAAGCGGGCACTGCTCGCATGCACGGCGGCACGAATCTTCGCCGCCGCCACCTCATCGTCCGCGCCGACATCCATATGCCCTGCAAAATGTAGGGTCGGCGGCGGACGAAGCGCGTCGAGCCAGTCATCCGACAGGCCCATCTCGCCCAGCAGCATCCCGAATTGGCGAAGCGTGGTCGCATGGTCCTCGAACGCCGCGGGCAGGGCCGCTATGGCCGCCTTCAACGTCTCGCGCGCTTTTGCCGTCTCGCCAAGCAAGAGCTGCGCTTCGGCCCGCGTCGCTTCGACATAATAGGCCGTGTCGGGCTCCGTCGCCGGATCGTCGAGACGCTCGAGCGTCAGCTGCGCCAGTTCCCGCGCCCGCTCACCATTGCCGCCCATTACCGCCAGCGAAGCAGCATTGATGAGCGGATATGTGG
>JBAUIQ010000068.1:0-15765 GCA_049683075.1 Pacificimonas sp. | reverse complement strand
CGATTGCGCGTCGGCAAATTCGGTTTCGGTAATGCGACCATCAGAATCCGCGTCCAGCCGCGAGAACATCTCGGCGCGGCGCTCCTCGCGCTCGGCCATGCGGGCCTGCATTCGTTCCGCACGTTCGCCGGCCATTCGGTCGGCGCGCTTCGCCATGCGCTCGGCGCGCTTGCCTCTGCGTTCGGTCCATTCGGCACTGTCGAGCGCGCCGTCGTCGTTCGCATCCATGCGGGCGAACCGCTCGGTCATGCGAGCCTCGCGGGCGGCTTCGGCCTCGGCGGTGGTCACCGCGCCGTCACCATCGGCATCGAGCTCTGCAAAGCGGTCGGCGACGCGCTGCTCGACATCGGCGCGGGTCATTTCCGCGCCGCGCTTTGCGCCGCTGTGATGATCTGCGAAAGCGCCGGATGCCATCAGTGTGGCAATGCTGGCGGCAACGAGAAATTCGGTCTTCATGATGTCGGTACTCCTTTTCATCGGGATCGTGTCGACATGTCGAATGGGATTACGCGCGCCCTAATGCATATCCCTTGAACGCCCCCTTCATCTTTGCGAAAGCCGCGGCTCTCCCCTCTCGTGGCGGTGCCCAGACAATGTCCGATATCAAGCGCGTGGTCCTCGCCTATTCCGGCGGCCTCGACACCAGCGTCATCCTGAAATGGCTGCAGACCGAGTATAAGTGCGAAGTCGTGACCTTCACCGCTGACCTCGGCCAAGGGGAAGAGTTGGAACCCGCGCGCGAAAAGGCGCTGAAGGCGGGGGTGAAACCCGAGCACATCTTTATCGACGACCTGCGCGAGGAGTTCGCACGCGATTATATTTTCCCGATGATGCGGGCGAACGCGCTTTACGAGGGGCTCTATCTCCTCGGGACCGCCATCGCCCGGCCGCTGATTTCAAAGCGCCAGATCGAGATCGCGCATCGGGTCGGTGCAGATGCCGTCAGCCACGGCGCCACCGGCAAGGGCAACGATCAGGTCAGGTTCGAACTCGGCTATTACGCGCTCGACCCGGACATAAAGGTCATCGCCCCTTGGCGCGAGTGGGACCTTACCAGCCGCACCCGATTGATCGCCTTCGCCGAAGAGCATGGCATCGAGGTGACGAAGGACAAGCGCGGCGAGGCCCCCTTCTCGACCGACGCGAACATGCTACACACGTCCTCCGAGGGAAAGGTATTGGAAGACCCTTGGGAGGAGACACCCGACTATGTCTATTCCCGCACCGTCGATCCCGAAGATGCCCCCGACAAGCCGCAATATGTCGAGATCGATTTCGAAAAGGGCGATGCCATCGCCATCGACGGCGAAGTGAAATCGCCCGCAGAGGTGATCGAGACGCTGAATGAGATGGGCCGCCGTCACGGCATCGGCCGCCTCGATCTCGTCGAGAATCGTTTCGTCGGCATGAAATCGCGCGGCATGTACGAAACACCCGGCGGCACCATTTACCTCGAGGCGCATCGCGGGATCGAACAACTGACCCTCGACCGCGGTGCGGCGCACCTAAAGGACGAGCTGATGCCGCGCTATGCGGAGCTCATCTACAACGGTCTCTGGTTCTCCCCGGAGCGGGAAATGCTGCAAGCGGCCATCGACGCGAGTCAGGCGGAGGTTTCCGGCACGGTCCGGCTGAAGCTCTACAAGGGCAGCGTGCAGACAGTCGGGCGCAAGGCGGACGTCAAGTTTAACCTCTATTCGCAGGACGTCGTCACCTTCGAGGACGACAAGGGCATCTACGACCAGCGTGATGCGGCGGGGTTCATCCGCCTGAATGCGTTGCGGTTGCGGTTGCTGGGTCAGCGTCGGCGCAACTCGTGACCGATATTTTCGACCAGATCGAGACGTTTTTCCATAGCTTCGTCGAGGCGCTCAATGCGAATGACGAGGAGGTGATCCTGTCCTTCCTCGCCATTCCGCACGGGCTGCGGCTGGCCGAGGAGACGACCTTCATCGAGGCACCTGAAGAGCTGCGTGACTATATGGATGCGCGGCTGATGTCGCACGAAGCAGTCGGCGCAGAGAACCTGCACGCGACCGTCGAGGAGGTCAGCGAACTGCCCGGCGATGCGGCGGCCGCGCGGGTACATTGGGAGCTGATCGACGCCGATGGCGACGAGGTGACAAGCTACGACACCCGTGAAACGCTCGCCGCGAAAGACGAGGTCTGGGCGATCGTGGCTAGTGACCTGACCGACGAACGCGCGGCGCTCGCCGCGCTGCCGCAGTTGCCCGGCACGCTTCAGTGAAACTTCATCCGCTCGCGTCGAAGCTGCACAAGTGGCTGGCGCTGATCGTTGGGGTCCAATTGATGCTCTGGACTGCATCCGGGCTTTTCATGACCATCTTTCCGATCGCGGAAGTCCGCGGCGAGCATCTCGTGAACGAAGTGCCGGACCTGAAGCTCGACCGCCCCTTCATCATGCCGGACTTCGACCGCGAGCCCGTCACCGGTCTCGCGCTTCGCATGATCGGAGAGCGGCCAGTGCTTGTCGTCGACCATCCTACTCGGCGCATGATGCACGACCCCTACACCGGCGACATGATCCCGCCGCCCGACGCAACGGGGATCACCGAACTTGCGTCGCAAATCTATGCGGGAGAAGACCGGATTGAGGCCATTGAGCTCATTGAGCGCGATCCGCCATCGGAATGGCGCGGGCCCCTGCCAGTTTGGCAAGTGCGGTACGACGGCGCGGATCGCCTACGTCTCTATTTCGATGCGGATACCGGCGAACTCTTAACGCGCCGCACCCGGCTTTGGCGGGTCTATGACTTCATGTGGATGCTCCACATCATGGATTACGATTCGCGCGAGGATTTCAACAATCCTCTGGTTCAGGCCGCAGCCGGCCTCGGGCTTTCTGTCGCACTGTCCGGCCTACTTCTCGTCGTTTACCGAACGCTGAAACCCTGGTTCGCGAGGCGTCGTCGCGTGAAAGCGCGGAAAGCTGCCATCTAGCGAAGCGTCTTTCGCAGATTCTCTTAACCATTCTTTGAAACCTCGCGCGCCAAAGCGATCCGGCAATCGGGATCAACCGGACGGGGTGCAAGAGACATGGCTTATCAGAGTTCGAGCGTCGACGTGGCCATTATCGGCGCGGGGCCGGCGGGGCTGACGTCCGCCTACCTTTTGACGAAAGCCGGTTTTTCGGTCACGGTTATCGAGAAAGACGACACCTATGTCGGCGGTATCAGCCGAACGGTCGAGCATGACGGGTACCGCTTTGACATTGGCGGCCACCGATTCTTCTCGAAATCAAAGGAGGTCGTCGATCTCTGGAACGAGATCCTGCCTGACGACTTCATTCAGCGTCCGCGCATGAGCCGCATTTACTATGAAGGAAAATTCTACAGCTATCCGCTGCGCGCGTTCGAGGCGCTCGGAAATCTCGGCATTTTCCGGTCCGCACTCTGCATGACCAGCTACTTGAAGGCGCGCGCTTTCCCGAAAAAGAACGTCAAGCACTTCCAGGATTGGGTCTCGAACCAGTTCGGCGAGAAGCTATTCGGTATCTTCTTCAAGACCTACACCGAGAAGGTGTGGGGCATGAAGTGTGATGAGATCTCGGCCGACTGGGCCGCTCAGCGCATCAAGGGACTTTCGCTCGGCAGTGCCGTCATCGACGGAATCAAGCGCTCACTCAATCTCAACAAGAAACCGAATGACGGAATGGAGGCGAAAACGCTCCTCGAGACCTTCCGCTATCCGCGAAAAGGGCCCGGGATGATGTGGGAGGCCGCGCGCGACTTCGTGGTCAACGGCGGGAACAAGGTCCTGATGGGCCACGCACTGCATCAGCTTTCCGAGGACAACGCGACGGGTCGCTGGACCGTACAGGCGCGCAAAGCGGACGGCGAGATTGTCGAGATCAACGCCGGTCACGTCATCTCGTCCGCACCGATGCGCGAGCTGGCCGGGCGCCTGCACCCGATGCCGCAGACGACGCCACACGCGCTCGATCTCAAATATCGCGACTTCCTGACCGTTGCCGTGATGACCAAGTCCGAGGATCTCTTCCCAGACAACTGGATCTATATCCACGATCCGAAGGTGCAGGTCGGCCGCATCCAGAATTTCCGCTCATGGTCGCCTGAGATGATCCCGTCGGACGACATGGCCTGTGTCGGCCTCGAATATTTCTGCTTCGAGGGCGATGGGCTCTGGACGTCGGACGACAACGATCTCGTCGAACTCGCCAAAACAGAGCTCGAGACCCTCGGCCTCTGCAAGGCGGACGACATCACCGGCGGCGTCGTGGTTCGCCAGGAGAAGGCCTACCCGGTCTATGACGACAGCTACACCGAAAATGTCGAGGCCATGCGCGCAGAGCTCGCCGAGAAGCACCCGACGCTGCATCTCGTCGGCCGCAACGGCATGCACAAATATAACAATCAGGATCACGCCATGATGACGGCGATGCTGACGGTGAAGAACATCGAGGCGGGCCGCATCGTCCATGACGTCTGGTGCGTCAACGAGGATGCCGAGTATCATGAGGCCGGCGATGAGGGTGCCGTCGAAGCGCTGAAATCCGAGCGTCTCGTCCCCCGCAAGATCGCCGCGTAACCACGAGCCTGACGGGAGAACTCCGCGTGATGGCTCGCGTTTCGACACGCCGTCCGCTGCCTGCTCTCGCGGCGCGGCTGATGCAGGCGACTTATATTCGCTACGGCCTGGTCAGCGTCGGCGCGCTGGGGGCCGACTTAGTATCGTTTCAGATGCTGTTGATGCTGGCGGTGACGCCCGGTCTTGCGGCTGGGTTCGGCTATAGCGTGGGCATAGTGGTACACTGGCTCCTGTCCAGTCGACTCGTTTTCGAGACGGAGACGCACGCGCAAGGTTCGGCCGCGCGCAGGCGGCAGAAAATGCTGTTCGTGGCATCGGCAGGCCTGGGCCTTGCGCTGACCATAGGCATCGTCAGCATCGGAACCGCGCTCGGCCTCGATCCGCGCATCGCGAAACTGATCGCCATCGCGGCCAGCTTCCAGTCCGTCTGGCTCGTCCGCCGGATCTACGTTTTCGCAAGATGACGACGGCAGCCATGAGCTTAACGGCGCCGGATCGCGCTACCGTGCGCATACCCTTTATCGCGCAAGTATGTCTCGCTTGGCTGGTCATGTGGCCGCTGATTGGCATCAACGTCGTTACGAACATTTCCGGCGGGGAGCTGATCGGGCCCGATGATGCGATGCGGATGGTACAGATCCGCGACTTCATCGCCGGACAAAGCTGGTTCGATGTAACGCAGTATCGACTGAACGAACCGCTAGGCTTCTCGATGCACTGGTCGCGGCTTGTCGATTTGCCATATGTCGTCGTCATTTTGCTGATGCGCCCGATTTTTGGCGCAGCTACTGCAGAGACGATCGCGGGAATTGCCGTCCCCGCCAGTTACATGCTCGCGATGATGTTGATGGCCGGCACGCTTACCCGTCGGCTCGCAGGTCCGTCGTTCGCGATCGTCGGCGCAACCTTTGCCGCTCTGATGATGGAGGCGGTCGTTCAGGTCGCACCAATGCGGATCGATCACCACGGTCCGCAACTTCTCTGCGCGCTCGTTGCTTTTCACGGAATAATCGACCGGCGGGCCTTCCGTGGAGGCATGCAGGTCGGCGCTGCGCTGGCACTTTGGATGCACATCTCTCTCGAGGGGCTTCCCTTCGCCGTCGGTCTGGCGGCGATAATCGGCAGCGAGGCTGTCGTTTCGCGAACTCAGGCCGATCGCCTGACGAGCTTCGCCTCCACACTTGCGAGCGCAAGTATTCTGCTGTTCGTCGGGACCACAGCGCCTTCCGCCTGGTCCGCGATTTGGACGGACGCCATCATGCCTGCGCACCTGATGGGCTTTGGGATGGCGGCCGTCGTGGCATTTGCGCTCCATCACCCGGCGGCGCGAAAGGCTTCGGTTCGGCTCTCTATTCTCGCCATCGCGGGAATCGCGGCGGCATCGACGACACTCCTTCTTCAGCCAAATATCCTAACGAGCCCGTTTGCAGCGCTGCCTGAACTCGTGCGCATCTTCTGGTACGAAAACGTGTCGGAGGGCCTTCCGATGTGGGAGCGTGACTCGCCCGACATTTTTCGCGCGGTGCTGTCGCCCATCATCGGGCTGGTCGGCGCTGGGGCCGCGATTTCGAACGCGAACGGTGCGACTCGCCGCGCATGGATTGTCGCTGGTGCCGCCTTGCTCGTCAGCTTCGCGATCGGCCTTTGGGTCGCACGAGCCATCGCCGTGGCGCAGTTGGCCGCCATTCCCGGCATCGTTTACCTTCTCCCCCTCGGATTGAAACGCGCCAGGGCGATCGGCTCGATGATACCGCGCGTGCTGGCGACCGTCGCCGTCATCATGGGACTGACACCGCTGATAATCCCGCAGATCGTGTCTCAGCTCGCAACTTCTGAAGATTTCAAGGAGGGCGAGATTTCAGAGGTGGCTGCCGGGGACAAACTTGGAACCTGCCGCACAAAGGGTGAGCTGGCAGGCCTAGCAATGCTTCCTCCAACACGCATTTACGCGCCGATCGACATGACGCCTCACACCCTTGCCTATACTGGTCATTCTGCGATCGCGGCTCCTTATCACCGCAACAAGGCGGCGATGGCGGAGGTGATCCAGACCTTTATTTCCAAGCCGGAGGATGCGCGGAAATCGATCCAGGCGCGTCAGGCCGACCTCGTCGTTACTTGTTTGGGAAGTGCGGAGACAAAAAACTACAGTCGCGAATATCCTGACGGCCTGCAGGCCCGGCTCGCGGAAGGCGAGGTGCCTGCCTGGCTCGAGCCCGTGCCATTACCCGGCGCGGACCGCGAGGGGGTCCTCGCCTTTCGCGTCCTATACGACGCCCCTTAGGCCGGACCGACCACAAAACTCGCCACCAGCCCATCGATGACGAATTGGGCAGCCAGCGCCGCGAGAATGACGCCGAGTAGGCGCGTCAACATCGCCTCCATCTTGTGACCCAGCCAGCCAAGGAGCGGCCCCGCAAGAAGAAGAGCTGCGAGCGTCAGCGCTAGAACGAGCGCGAGCGCGCCAAAGACAACGCCCCGCTCCGCCAGGCTCGACGTTTCGCTCATGAGGAGCATGAGAGCGGCGATGGACCCCGGGCCGGCGATCATCGGGATCCCCATGGGGAACACCGAGACGTCTTCCGCTTCGGGGGCGTCCGCCACCTCCTGCGCGCGCGTTTCGCGGCGTTCGGTCCGCTTTTCGAACACCATTTCGAGGGCGATGATGAACAGCATGATCCCGCCCGCCACCCGGAACGCGTCGAGCGAGATTCCCAGCGCGTTCAGAAGCGGCTTCCCGAAGAACGCGAAAACGATCAGCACGCTCCCCGCGATGGCGATGGACCGCCACGCCATGGCGCGCCGTGCCTTTTCAGTCGCTTGCGCCGTGAGTCCTGAAAAAATCGGCGCGCAGCCAGGCGGATCGATGACCACGAACAGCGTTGCGAAGGCGGAGATGAACAGCTCCAGCAGTTGATCGGACATGACGCGCGCGCCTTAAAGGTTGTCAGGGATTTCAAGATCAGCGCGTCGATACGCAGCCACCAGTGTATTCGACAGCAGCATGGCGATGGTCATTGGACCGACGCCGCCCGGTACGGGCGTGATGTGCGCCGCCGCGTCCACGGCCTCTGTATAGGCGACATCGCCAACCAGCCGCGTCTTCCCCTCGCCGCGTTCCGGCGCGTCGATACGGTTGATACCAACATCGATTACGACCGCGCCCGGTTTCACCCAGTCGCCCTTCACCATCTCCGCACGCCCGACCGCGGCGACGAGAATGTCGGCACGGCGCGCCTCCATCTCCAAATCGGTGGTCCGGCTGTGTGCCTGCGTCACGGTTGCGTTCCGGCGGAGAAGCAACTGGCCCATCGGCTTTCCGAACAAGTTGGAACGTCCAATGACAAGCGCGCGCTTCCCGCTGAGGTCTTCTCCGAGAACATGCGCGATCATCCTGTCGCAACCGAGCGGCGTGCAGGGCACGATTCCCGGCAGACCGCTCAGCAATCGCCCGGCATTTACGACCGTCAACCCATCGACGTCCTTATCGGGATCGATAGTCTGGATGACAGCGTCGCTGTCGAGCCCTTTCGGAAGCGGCAACTGACAGAGAATCCCATCGACCATTTCGTCGGCATTCAGCCGGTCGACAAGCGCGATCAAATCATTCTGAGCAGTATCGGCTGACAGGCGATGCTCGAAACTTTCCATCCCCGCCGCTCGAGTGGCCTTGTGCTTGGATGCAACGTAGACCTCACTCGCCGGATCTTCGCCAACGAGAATGACGGCAAGGCCCGCCTTGCGTCCCGCTTTTTGGGCAAAGACAGCGGCATGGTCGGCGACCGTCTCGCGAACCGTCGCCGCAAACGCCTTTCCGTCAATTTTCTGGGCAGTCATGCCAGAAGATCGAGCGCCAGCGACGGCACCAGCCGTTGCAGAAGTATGATCGCCAGAACAAGGACCATAGGGGTCAAATCTATGCCGCCGAGATCCGGCATAATCTTGCGGATCGGCCGGTAGAGCGGCGCCAACAGCCTCTCGATCCCAAGAACGATCGATCGGACGAAATCATTGGAGGTGTTAATGACGTTGAAGGCGACGAGCCAGCTCAGCACGACCTGTGCGATGATGATCCAGATCAAGACCTGGCAGAGCATGACGAAAACATCGATTATGGCGAAGGCGGTGTTCATGGGATCCGTTCTGGCCGTAGGAAACTGTGCGGCTGATTTAGGTCAGTCGATGCCTATTGGCTAGGTGAGAGGGCGAGAGAAGAACCGCCGTAGATAGGCTTCCACTATCACCGCTATCACCGCTAGCCTGCTGAGAGCGTGGGAGCGTCCGCCGTTCCAAACGGAACCGCCGCGTGCTTCAGCATCAAGTTTCTCTGACTGCGCCAACTACGCGTCCGACGCATGTCCCCCTCGACCTTCACGATGGTCGGAGACAATTCGGGAACTGGATCCATCCATCCCTTCGCTACGGCATCTTCGGCCATTTTCAACAGCCAGTAAGCGCGAACCGCATAATGGACCGGCGCCCGATCGAACCGGTCCGTCGGTTTGTTTTCGATGTTTGCGGGTCCAGTCCAGAAGGCGGCGAGGCCGTCCGCGTCGCGATAAGGCACAGGCGCCTTTTTGTCTTTCCCAAGACGCCACGGCACTGCGCTATCGCTTTTGCCCGGATCCAAACCAGCAAAACCCCCCGCTTTCCCAAGCCGGATGACAAAGTGCTCGGCCAAACGTTCCAAAAGTTCCGGTCGGCCAGCGCTCGCCCAGAGATAGGCAACTTCCGGCCCGTAGGCCTGCATCATGAAATTGGAATAGCTCCCGCGATCGACGACACGGCCTATCTCAACGCTCTGCGCCGCGCCCGTGTTCAGGCGTCCCGTATCGTCCAACCAGGCAAAATGTCCCTCGATCGACTCCGAAATCATCTCATTCGCACGGTCGTCCGCCCAGAACAGACCAACACCGGTTGTCTCAAGATTGTCGACCACATCCTTCAACCGCCACATCGCCGAGAAGTGATTGAGCGTCGCGCGCTCTTGGACATTGCCGCTGCGTATACCGGTGTAGCCGTTTACCTTCGTCGGATAATGCGCGGCGAGAGCATAAGCAGCTTGTGCTTGGAATAGCAGGGCCGCCCGCGGGTCGCCCGTCGCCAGCCACCACGAATACCCATGATTGAACATGTGCGCGAGGTCGCGCCCGTGATTAATTTCCTTGCCAACGGTCGGTCGCCTGCCGTCGAAGTCGGGATAGTTCGCCGGGACTTTCCAGCGGGGGCCGCCATATTGATCGACGCCCTTCTCGCGGCCCGCGATGCGATAGGCCCGGTCGCCAGGCAGAGGCTTTTGCGGATCGCGCAGGGCGTGATGGTTCCGCGACTGAATAAGGAGATAAGGAAGCCCGAGAGCGTAACGCGCTTGCACGCCGGCTTCTTCACTCGACTGTTGCCATAGCCGGCGACGATCTTCGACCACCGCCATGATCATGGCAGCGTCTGTTTCGGAGAGAAAGCCACGCGACGAAGGCGCTTCGCCGGCACTGGCGCTAACATTTCCGAAAAGCTTATCGTAGACTGCCTTTGCGTCGTAAAGCCGAGCGGGGTCGTATTCACGTGAAAGCTCTCGCGATTTGAAACGCGGTTCGTCCATACCGACAATGGAAAATGCCTCGCTGTGGTACGGAACGACGCGACCTGCACCGATCGCTTCGCGCAGTCGCGCCATCGATGGTTCGACGGGATCGCCAATGTCGAAGCATTTGAAGCTGCCGGGCGCGACACGGACCGTTGACTGCTCTGACCCGACCGCGACGTTGTAAGTTGCCTCCTGAAAGATATTCTTCGGATAGCCGCGTTCGTGCGGCCGATCTTGCCCATAAGAGGATAGGCAGACGCTCCACCAATCCGGGCGATCCGTATAAGTGAACAAATAGGCTTTACCGGGCTCGATGACGGCGTCGCCGTCCGGGCGATTGGTCGGATTGACGTCGCCAAGAAAATATATTGGCCAGTCGCCGGTTGGTGTCGTCACCGTTTCGAGCGGCGATGCGGTCCGGGGCTCGCCATCGATTGAAATGACGAAATTTGGTGCAGGTGGAACTCTGGAGGCGGCGTCCTGAGCGATGGATGCGCTGACCAACGCCAGCCTCGCGCTCGACCCCACGTCGGCTCGCGCCGATCCGGCGGAGAAGCCTGTCACACGGTCGGAGAGGCTCTCGGCAATCTCCATGGGCGCAGACAGCGCGTCGGGGGAACGTTTCATGACCACGGCGCCAATCGCCAGCGCGAAGAAAACGGCGAAGCCAGTTAGGATGACCAAAATCCGCGTGCCACTCATGCCGTCAGCAACTCCTTCAATGGCCGGTTTGCGTCCGCCAGCGCCGCCAAGTCCACTGATCTACGAGCAGAGATCAGTCTCTGCCCCTGAACGAAGTCTTTCGGCTGATTGACGCAATCGACAGCGACCAGTTGGTCGTTCTTCAAATAGCAGATTGTCGCCGCGAATGTCGCCGGATCACCACGCACGACGGTTGTGTCATGACCCGCCGACAACCCTGCCGTCTGTAACTTTAGCTCATACTGGTTCGACCAGAACCACGGCAGCGCGTCGTAACTTGTGTCTTGACCGCAAATGGTTCGAGCAGCGACCTTCGCCATGTCGTTGGCATTCTGTACGGACTCGAGCCGGATAGCCGCGCCGTTCGCATGCGTGTTTTCATGCAGCGCACAATCACCAATCGCAAAAATGTCCGCAAGCGACGTGCGACACTGCGCGTCGACCTTTACGCCGTTACCACCAGCCGCCCCGGCCTTGAACAGCGGTTGCACACTCGGCACGATGCCGATGCCGACGATCACGAGATCGGCGGGCAGGACATCACCGTCCGTCAGATGCACGCCGACCACGCGGTGGTTATCACCCTCCAGCCTGTCCGTCCTGACGCCCATGCGAAACGAAACGCCCGCCGCCTCGTGCCGCGCTAGATACATTGCCGACAGCTCCGATCCCGCGACGCGGGCGAGCAGCCGGTTCTCGGCCTCGACGACGGTCACGTCCTTGCCCTTCGTGACGAGCACCGCCGCCGCTTCCAGACCGATATAGCCTCCGCCGATGACGACGATACGCTCGGCCGTCGCCAACTCCTCCTTCAGAAGCTGGACATCAGCATGGGTCCGGATGGCATGTACGCCAGCTAGACCGACGTCCGTCCCGCACGGGAGCGAGCGCGGCTCGCCGCCAGCCGCCCAGATCAGCGTTTCAAAGTGGATCGTTTCGCCCTCGGCGTCGGTCAGTTCTTTCGCGTCCGCATCGACCGTCTCGATCCTTGTCGAGGGCACGCGCGCGATACCGCGATCCTCCCAAAAGCCTTCCTTGCGCATCAGCATGCGCGAAAACGGCTTTTCATCCGCCAGAAATTCTTTCGACAGCGGCGGGCGCTCATATGGTGGGTCGGGCTCGTCGCCTATCAGGCCAATCGTGCCCTGATACCCATATTGCCGCAGGGCCAGAGCAGCCGCCGCACCCGCATGGCCACTGCCAACGATGGCGCAATCGAAACGGGCGAGTTCGGCGGTCATGTCCAAACCCCTACGCCTGTCCGCTGGACCCCTCAAGCTAACAGCGGCTAAGGGCCGCTCGCATGGCGGGCGTCCATCCCTTCTACACACTGAGGCAACAGGGCTTCGTCCGCGTCGGCGCGGCGACGCCCATCGGCACGGCGGGCGACCCTGCGACCAATGCGAAGAACGCCATCGCGCTGGCAGAGGACGCCGCCGCGAAGGGCATCGACCTCCTTGTCTACCCCGAGCTGAACCTCACCAGCTATGCCATCGACGACCTTCACCTGCAGGATGCCTACCTCGCCGCCGTCGAACGGGGGATCGAAGAGGTGCTGGCGGTGACGGCTGAGATCGACACGCTGCTATTGATGGGCGCGGCGCTCAGGCGGAACGGGCGGCTCTACAATTGCGCGCTGGCAATGCAGCGGGGCCGCATTCTCGGCGTCGTGCCGAAGAGCTTTCTGCCAAATTATCGCGAATTCTACGAGAAGCGGTGGTTCGCGCCGGGCGCAGACGTTGCTGGCCTGACCATCAAGGTGGCTGGCGACGAGGTGCCTTTTGGCATCGACCTTCTCTTCTCTTGCGAGGAAATGCCCGACTTCGTCGTCCATGCCGAGATTTGTGAGGATTTCTGGGCACCGACGCCGCCGTCGACCATGGGCGCGCTGGCGGGTGCGACGATCCTGACAAACCTCTCGGCCAGCGACATCACCATCGGCAAGGCCCGCGAGCGCGCGCTTCTCTGCGCCAGTCAGTCCAGCCGGTGCATGTCGGCCTATGTGTTCTCGGCCAGCGGCCCGGGGGAATCGACGACTGACCTCGCCTGGGACGGCCAGGGCCTGATCCACGAACTCGGCAGCCAACTCGCCGAGTCCGTCCGCTTCGAATGGGAAGCCGAGACCTGCTACGCCGACGTCGATGTAGCGCGCATCGTTCAGGAGCGTATGCGAACGCCGACCTTCAACGACGCCGCGGTCGCCGCCAGGCATCCGGAACAGCGCTTCCGCCGCATCGGTTTCAGCATGGGCGAAGACGATACGGACCGCGGACTGAAGCGCAGCTTGCGCCGTTATCCTTATGTGCCGAACACACCCGAACGGCTCGACGACGACTGTTATGAGGCATTCAACATCCAGGTCGAGGGGCTCGCCAAACGCCTTCGCGCCACAAACGCCAAATCGCTTGTCATCGGCGTGTCGGGCGGCATCGATTCAACCCACGCGCTGATCGTCGCAGCGAAGGCGATGGACCGCCTCGGTCGCCCGCGCACCGACATTCGCGGCTACACCCTGCCAGGCTTCGCGACGTCCGACGATACCAAGTCGAACGCCTGGGCCCTGATGCGCGCCATCGACTGTACGCCCGAAGAGATCAGCATCGAGCCCGCCGCGCGCCAGATGCTTGGCGACATGGGCCACCCGTTCGCGGACGGTGAACCGGTCTACGATGTGACGTTCGAGAATGTGCAGGCGGGCCTTCGCACCGATTACCTGTTCCGGCTCGCGGGCCAGCATAAGGGCTTCGTCCTCGGCACCGGCGACATGTCCGAACTCGCGCTTGGCTGGTGCACCTATGGCGTCGGCGATCATATGAGCCACTATGGCGTCAACGGCGGCGTCCCGAAGACCCTGATCCAGTATCTCATTCGCTGGTGTGTCAGCTCGGCGCAATTCGACACCACGACCGACGAGGTCCTGAACGCCATCCTCTCTACCGAAATCAGCCCCGAACTCGTCCCCGCCGACGCCGACACCGGCGCAATCCAGTCCACCGAAGACCGCATCGGCCCCTATGCCCTGCACGATTTCTTCCTCTACTGGACCCTTCGCCACGGCCTCGCCCCCTCGAAAGTCGCCTTCCTCGCCTGGCACGCCTGGCACGATCGCGAGAGAGGCAACTGGCCCGCAGGCCTGTCGGCGGACACCGGCCCCGAATACGACCTCCCCACCATCCGCAAGTGGCTGGAAGTCTTCCTGAAACGCTATTTTGGCTTCGCGCAGTTCAAGCGCAGCGCCCTCCCGAACGGGCCGAAGGTAACGGCGGGCGGGAGCCTGTCACCGCGCGGGGACTGGCGTGCGCCGAGCGACGGCGTGGCGGATGCTTGGTTACACGATTTAAAGAAAAAACTGCCATAAATTACGGTTTTTAAGAAATAATACGCATTTTCTTGGCAAGAACCACTGCGTCCTCCGTTATCTGTATGTAGTTGGCTAAAGCCATAGCCGCTGGCAAAGGCGAGCACACATCCGGCTCGTTTAGCATTAACGACGTCTCTACATGGACCGAAAACAGACTTTCCTTCCCTCGAGGCACGATCTCATAGGCTACGTCTTCACCGTCTACGATGGGACGGGGTTGAGATGGAAGGTGATCGGTATGTGGAATAAACGAAAAAGCCCGAGCAGGGTCGTATCCATCAAATGGGCGGCCATCATTTCCGACCTTCATTCCCCACTTCTTACTAAATACCCCAGCACAGGTCGTTGACACATTACGATGACGATCAATTACCGCCAACTTGTGCAAATGGCAAAGTGGAGTATTTCCATCTAGATACGGTCTCAGACGATTTGCAAAATCGATGAATTTTGGCGTAAATAGTTTGTTGGACAATATTTTTTTATTGTAATTTTCCTCGTTCTCTTCCGGTAATATTGGAAAGTTTAAACTCTTCTGCTTAGATTTTGATAGCATTGCCCCATGATTAGCATTAAACGAAATATGCTCAAACACTGACCGCAACTGCTGCAACAAATCTCCAACAATTATGTTCCACTCGACCGGCGGGTTACCATTAAAATGCAAAGAGGTGACGATCTTTCGGTAACCGGCATCGAGGCCCGTTTCGCGCGTTTCATATCTGACAGGATCGCCATCACACCAAACGTGAAATCCGTGGAGCAAACAAGTGTAGTGAAACCTAGCGCGGTTTATTTTCGTTATCAAAGTATTGTAGATCACTTGTTATTCCTGTTCCAGGCTTCCCTCACCCCTCAGGCCCTAATTCAGCGTCCAGATCGCGCGGCCTGACTAGCTCCACGATCTCGCCGATCTTCCCCGACACATCCTCCCAGCTCTCCACATCGAACTGCATCTCACAGAGCGTGGCGGTAGGATACTTGATGTCGATGGCTTGGCGGTGCGGATTGTTGTCGGCGGGGGTGAGGAGGAAGATCAGGTCTTCGAGGCCGGGGTTGTGGCCGATCATCAGGAGGCGGTCCGCCCCGTGGTCCTGCTCGTGGACGATGTCGAGGAGTGTCACGCCCGCCGCCATGTAGATGCGCTTGTCGAGCTGGGCGGGGAGTTTGCGGCCTAGTCCCGCTTCGACGCCGTCCAGCGTCTCGAGAACACGCACCGCAGGGCTGGCGACGATGGCGTCGTAGGTCCAGCCTTGCTGCCGGATATGCCGCCCCATGGTCTCGGCGGCGCGGCGGCCCTTCGCGTTCAGAGGGCGGTCGAAGTCGCGGTCGACCGGGTCGTCCCAGCTGGACTTGGCGTGGCGCAGCAGGGTGATGCTTTTCATGTGATCGCGCTTAGCGTGGTGGAGCGGGTGCGGTCACGTTACGAATTTTGGTGTGGGTGAAGATCGCTCCCTTCCCCGGAAGGGAGCGGAATGGATGTGTTTCCAACCTGTGACCGCACGACCTCGCACGCCGTCGATAGGTCCACCCGCTGCACGTCACATCC
>JBAUIQ010000067.1:0-1814 GCA_049683075.1 Pacificimonas sp. | reverse complement strand
GTGCGGGCCTTTTTGCGGGCTTTTCAGCATACCCTCGAATATTCCATCAGATATTTCAGGAATTTACGCCGTCAGTGGGATGCCTCTTCTGGGCACCATTTGTTCTTCTCTTGTTCTCCCAGATAATCTATAAAACCCGCAGAAACCCTAGGGATTCCGCCCTTCGGTAGTTCCGGATCGTCCCGTTTGTTCTCGGGGGTTCCAGTCATTTTTGCGGGCCTTTTGCGGGCCTTTGCGAAAACCACATTGGGAAAAGGCCCGCAAATGCCTCTAACCGAAACACGGCTCCGCGCCCTCAAGACGAAAGACAAGCCTTACAAAGTCGCTGACCAGCGAGGCCTTTACATCGAAGTAACGCCGGCAGGCAGTAAGCTGTGGCGTTTCCGATACCGGCTCGGCAAGCTTGAGAAGAAACTCGCGATTGGCAGCTATCCCGAAGTCAGCCTGAAGGAGGCGCGAGACGTAACCTTCGAGGCGCGGCAAGCCGTTGCCTCAGGGGGCGATCCGGCTTTCGAGAAGCGCAAGCGGAAGATCCGCGAGGGGTTTCTCTCCGCCCAGACATTCGAGGCAGTTGCTCGCGAATATATCGAACAGATGATGGTGCAGAACGGCCGCGCCGAAGGCACGATCATCATGCTCAACCAGACACCTCGATCCTCCATTTGCACCTCCCGCGACGTCATTTGTGGCTTAAGGCAAAATCCCTTCGATTGAAAACCCGGCGAACGGCCCAAGTGCGGGTAAAGGCACCATTGAGCTTGTCCTATCTAAGCTGACCCTGGCTTGCCTTCGCTGGATAGAGCGGACTTAGCCTTGCGTTGTTTCTCGGCCCTACGGACCACAGAACCGCATCGCGCCTTATCTCATTGTAAAACCACTCATGGAAACCGTGTGCCAGGAACCATTCAAGCCGGTAAGTTCCCCAGTTGATCCGGTCGGTCTCGACGTCCTGATTTTCACGGTTCTTCCACCAATCCAACACAGCCTTCAAATCGCTCTGACCGATTGGCATCTGCATGAATCGGGCAAGCCAAGCTGCGACATTCCTGTGTCGATCGGCGACAGCCAGTCCAATTCTCTGGGCGGCAAGGAGGTGCGGGTACAAGGCCAAGTCTGCGACGCTTATTTCACCTGCAACGAAGTCCTTGTCCACCAACTGCTCATCGAGCCGGTCGTAGATCGCGGCGATGTCGTTCTCGGCCGCCTCGAGCAGCCCTTTGGGCGGCGGCGGCAGATCTCCGAACTTGAAGATTGCGCAATTTGTCACGATCGGATCAATCATGGTGTCTGCGGTCAGCTCCCAATTCTTGCAGGTCGCGAACAGCGATGGGTCTTTCGGAAGTAAAGACGGCGCTTCAGGGAACCGGACATGGAGGTAGTCGAGGATGGTCGAAGAGTTGCGCACCACCACGCCGCCGTCTTCGAGGATTGGAATCTCGGCACGAGGATTGAAGGCTGGATATTTGCGAATGTCACAGCTGTCGAACAGTTCGAAATCGAGCTGCATTTGGTCCATCGCCATTCGAACCTTGCGGCAGTAGGGGCTGAGAGCGCTGTAGCAAAGTCGTAGCATGATGCCTCCGAGTCTATAGACCAGTCGGTCTGTTTTGACTTGCCTTGCGGCTTCGGTCAATAGCCGGGCATGGAAAATGACACGAAGATTGGCAAAGGTGAGTTGACGCGGCAGCGTCTCGTCGAGGCGGCTGCATATCTCTTTCATCGGCGAGGATACGCTGCCGTCGGACTTAACGACGTTCTCAAGCTGGCGCGTGCGCCCAAGGGTGTGCTTTATCACCACTTCCCGGGGGGAACGG
>JBAUIQ010000066.1:0-11158 GCA_049683075.1 Pacificimonas sp. | reverse complement strand
TCCAATATCCGGCGACGTTCAGATTGGCGCGCTCGACGGTCGTCGAGGAGTTGCGGTCGACGTTGACACGGTGAACGCTCAGGCCGGTCTCATCCCGGCTGATGCGGCTTCCGATATTGGACTGCGTGTTGACGTAGACGCTCATCAGGACGTGGTCCGGGTCGTCAGGCAGGAAATCGATGATCGAGCCGCTGTCGATATTGTACCCGACGACCTCTTCATTTTCCTGTCCGAGCATCTGTGCGTTACCACCGTCCAGATCCATCGCGAAGATCCGCCAGACGGTATGGGGATCACCCCGCAGGACCATCGTTTGATAGAGATTACAGCCGATACGCTCTTGGTTCAGCCAGAAACAGTCGGATACATTATCGGTTTCCGACGATGCGTAGACGACGTTCACATCGCCGCTGTCGACATCGGCGACCTTGACGGCCCGCTGTGATCGGCTTCTGTCGATGAAGATGACTTTGTCGCCGCCCGGCGAGAGGCGCGCGTTCGTCATGGCCGGCATCAGGCCGAACATCGCAGATGTTTCGTCGATGGAATTTGCAAAAGACGCAGAGGTAACAAGCGCTGCGGCGCCGATGGCCACACCGATTGAAAATACGTTCATTTTTAGACTACCCCAGAAAGATGGCCGCCCTCAAAAGCGGACCGGATTTTCGTGATGGATTAGGGCACGCGTGATGCGCGGCTTGTCACATGATCGCTACAGATTTGACATATAATGTCCCGGCCCTATGTGCAACGTCTTCGCGATCTGGTCCCGCACGCTCGGTGAAGCGGTGGCCACGTCAGACACCAGATGGTCTGGCGGTGCGAAACCGGGCAAACGACTGAAGCAATTTGAACGCGTGAAAGGAGCGCCGACATATGTCGAAGCGCCAGTCTTCCAAGTATAAACTCGATCGCCGCATGGGCGAAAATATCTGGGGCCGTCCGAAGTCCCCGGTGAACAAGCGTGAATACGGTCCCGGCCAGCACGGGCAGCGCCGCAAGGGCAAGATGTCCGACTTCGGCATCCAGCTGCGCGCGAAGCAAAAGCTGAAGGGCTATTATGGCGACGTCACGGAGAAGCAGTTTCGTGGCTATTACAAGGAAGCCAGCCGCCTGAAGGGCGATACCTCGCAGAACCTGATCGGCCTACTTGAGCGTCGTCTCGACATGGTCGTCTATCGCGCCAAATGGGCACCGACGATCTTCGCCGCGCGCCAGCTTGTCAGCCATGGTCACATCCGCGTCAACGGCGGTAAGTGCAACATCGCCAGCCGCCGTGTCGGGCCAGGCGACGTCATCGAACTTCGCAAGAAGGCGAAGGAAATGGCGCTCGTCATGGAGGCGCAGACCCTCGCCGAGCGCGAACTGCCCGAATACATCTCCGTCGGCGAGGACGGGAAGGCGGAGTATGTCCGCGTCCCGACGCTGGACGAGGTGCCTTATCCCGTTCGCATGGAGCCGAACCTGGTCGTCGAGTTCTACTCGCGCTGATCGGTCCCGCATAACGGTTGTAAAAGGGCGGTCCGGCTGGGGCCGCCCTTTTCGTATCAGGAGCATATTGAGCCGTGCTCGAATCTGGTCTATCTCGCTCTAATGCTGCAGCAGTTCCTCACCCGGCTTTTTGCTCTCGGGCCGATTTGGTTCGGATTGCTCTTCCTTCCGCCAGTGATCGCGCAGGCGCTCAGCGCAATCGGCGTGGAGAGCATTGGCGGAACCTCTCCCCTCATCGCCGGCTTCGGTCTCGGCGGCATATGGGGTCTGTTCGCATGGAGGACCGGCAAATGGCTGCCGGGCTTATGACGACGACGACCGCCCCCGACGCGAAGGCGCCGATTCGCGAAGAAATGGCGATCGCACGGTCGCACATGGGCGGTGTGCCGTGGACGGCAGTCATCTGGTGTTTCGCAAACCTCGTGGTCTGGCTCTCGCTCTGGCCGCTCGTCCTTTCCGGGACACTGCCGCTCTGGCTTGGCAGCCTCATTGCCTGCGCCAACGTCGCGCTCTGCTATCTCCCAAGTCATGAGGCGCAGCATGACATTATCGGTCGGCCCGGTACCCGCTGGCGCTGGTTGAACCAGCTGGTCGGACATCTGTCGACCCTGCCGCTGGTCCTGCCTTACCGCGTCGCGCGCTTGACGCACCTTCAGCATCACAAGCATGTGAACGACCCGGCGCTGGACCCCGACCATGGCACCAAAGCGACCGGCCCGTTCGACGCCGTGCGGCAGAGCCTGTCCGGACGGCAGCCGGGCGCGGCGCATGGCTTGAACGGGTACGCCGAGGCGTTGAAGCGGATCGGCCGATCCGATGTCATTCTCGACGGCGTCGTGGCAAACATGCTCTTTTACGGCTTCCTGACCGCCATGGCGTGGGCCGGGTTCGGGCTGGAAGCACTCCTTCTCTGGTGGCTGCCCCGCCACGTCGGCGTCACTTACATTCAGTTCTTCCTGTCATGGGCACCGCATCATCCGGGACGGGGGCGCAACCGTTATGACAGCACGCGCGCATGGCGCAGCCGGGTCGGCAACCTCCTGTCGATGGGCATGCAGTATCACATCGTCCACCATCTGCACCCGACCATCCCGCTGACGCGCACACCGGCGGCTTATCGAGAGATGCGGCATATTCTCGAAGCGCGTGGCTGCGATTTAGGCGGTCGCGACTAGCCGCCGGTAGGCCACGGGCGGCACGACCGCGACGATCCCGACGATCAGGACGCGCGCGAGCTGGCCGACCCAGAAACCGACATCGCCAAGGCTGACGCTTCTGATGGGCACGCCTGGCTCGGTGAAGCCAACGCCGTAAACCAGCATGGCAAGCAGCACGAAGATCGGTAGCAGGATCGCTACGACGAGCGCGACGAGCCCGCAGAGCCGACCATAATCCTGCCGCGTCAGCTGCGCCGACCGCCGCAGCGCTGCGAGCGGCCCGATATCGAGTGCCGTGGCGGCTGGCATCGCCGCGAACCAAAGGACGATCAGCGCGGCGATTATCGGCGTCGCGAGGTAGATCAGCGCCGGGACCGTGAAGAGCGCGAGAAGCTGCCCGCCAATGGCAACGGTCACGAGCGCCGCCGCAATACTCAGCCCTGTGACCAGCGGCGCCTGCATTCGCTTCAACCCGGCGAGTACGTAGATACGCGGTTCAAGTGGGCCAACGCTCGCCATTGTGGCCGCCGTGATCGCACTGACGAACATCAATAACGTCAACGCACGCACGGTGCTGACCAGCGTTTCTGTGGTCGGCGCATCCGACGCATGGCCACCGGTCAGGTGAACGATCGTCTCCGGCAGCACGAGGAGGCCAAGACCCAGGAAGGTAATGGGCGCGAAATCCCGCCACCAGGTGCGCGCGGTCTCTACGAGCGTGGCCCATATCGGAAAGTGGGAGGTCATGGTGCGCTCACGCTCCTCGTACGGCCACGTCCCACGGCATGTAGTCGCCCCCCACGCCGGACGAGAGCGGTGTAAGCGAGCTTTGAGACGGCAAGAAGTTCGATAGGCCCTTCCCCTGGGACCCGCAGGCGCCGCTCCCGCCACTCCGGAACGCCGACGCGCAAGTCGATCAAGCGGTCTTCACCGGCACCCTTCAGCAAGACATATAACCGGTCGCGCCCGCCAAGTGCCTTTTCGACGCCATAGCCGGGCGCTGGCACATAAGCCCGCTCGGGCAAGGTCTGGCGACCGGGACCGAGAAGCGCCGCCATGGGATAGGCAGCGAGGCCGCCAGCCGGAATGCCATTCCAGCTCGCCCCGAGCAGTGCAACAGCTCGACCTTGAAAGAAGTCCTGAAAGGTGAAGGCGGCAGGCAGGCGGGACGGAACGAGATTGTCGTTCCAACCGAAATGGAACAGCTGATCGTCCCCAGTCGGACTCGTCATCGTCGCCGCGTGAAACAGGCCACTGTTCGACAAGTCGAAAATCGGCGTCAGGTCGCGCGTCCCGGGCTCGGTGGCCAATATGGTCGAGGCCTCGATCAGCGGCGTTCCCCGGGTCCAAAGCTGCATCAGGCGCGGCTCGCCATTCTCGTCGATCACCCCCGGCGCGGTGTTGCCCGCCACCATCAGACGCGCATCGTCGTGCCAGTCCGCGCGCAAGGGCGTTGCCGTCGTGTCGAATCCGCCAGCCACCGGACGTCCCGTCTCCGTGTCGATCTCCAACAGGCGGGCTTCAGGCCCGGTCCCCATCGTCACCACGCACCGACGGTAGTCGGGGGGCAGGCAGCTGAAGTCCGAAATGCGAGGCCCGCCCGTATCGTAGATCGTCCGCCACGCGGTTCGCCCGCGGAGGACCGACGACAGCGGCGCGCGGCGCAATTCCGCCCCGTCGCGCATTGTCAGCCATTCACCTTCGAAGGCGGCCTCGCGCGCGAATGTCGGCACGGCGAGAATAACTGACATAAGGAGGATCAGGACAACGCGCGTCATCAACCCCGATGTGGGGCAGGGGGCGGGCGTGCGCAATCCCGAATTCCGGCCTCGCTGCCTTCAATTCGAAGCGGCACTCCGCGCGGCGCTGAGAACGGCCCGAACGCTGGCCGTGGAGACGTCCTCGTCGATGCCGACACCAAAGACTGTTTCGCCGTCCGGCGTCCGACATTCGACATAGGCGGCGGCGTTGGCGTCGCTGCCCTTGCCGATCGCATGCTCGCGATAATTCTCGACGTCGAGCTGGATATTGAAGCCGCTGTCGAGCGCAGAGAGCACGCTGGAAATGAGCCCGTTACCGTGCCCGCTGACCTCCTTCGCCATGCCCTCATCGTCGACGGTGCCGGTAAAGACGCGCTCGCCCGCGGCGTTTCGGTGCTCGCTGTAATCAATGAGGCGGAAGCGTCGGCCCTCTCCACCGATGTGATATTCGTCCTGAAACGCCGCCCAGATGTCGGCGGCATTCAATTCACGGCTGGTGTCATCGGCAAGCGCCTGCACGCGGCGGCTGAAGTGGATCTGCAGCTTTTTCGGTAACTTCAGGCCTTGGTCCTGTTCAAGGACCCAGGCGATGCCACCCTTGCCGGACTGCGAATTGACCCGAATGACGGCCTCATAATCCCGGCCGATGTCTTCGGGGTCGAGCGGCAGGTAGGGCACGTCCCAAAGCGCGTCGTTCTTCGTTTCCTGCGCCGCGAAGCCCTTTTTGATCGCATCCTGATGCGAGCCGGAGAATGCCGTGAACACAAGGTCGCCCGCATAAGGGTGGCGCGGATGAACCGGCAGCTGGTTGCAATATTCCGCCGTCTTCACCAGCCGGTCCATATCGGAAAAATCAAGCTGCGGCGCGATGCCTTGTGTGTAAAGGTTCATACCCAGCGTCACGAGGCAGACGTTTCCAGTCCGCTCGCCATTGCCGAACAGGCAGCCCTCGACCCGGTCCGCGCCCGCCATCAGGCCAAGCTCGGCCGCTGCGACCCCAGTCCCGCGATCGTTATGCGGATGCAGGCTTAAAAGCACCTTTTGGCGATCCGAAATATGCCGCCCGAACCACTCGATCTGATCGGCGTAGATATTCGGTGTCGCCGCCTCGACTGTCGCCGGAAGATTGAGGATCAGTGGCTTTTCCGCCGTCGGCTGAAGGATTTCTATCACCGCCTCGCAAACCTCGAGACTGAATTCGAGCTCTGCGGTCGAGAATGTTTCCGGGGAATATTCGAAATGCCAGTCCGTGTTCGGTTGCGCGGCCGCCTGGTCGCGCATGATCTTCGCGCCTTCGATGGCGATCGCCTTCACATCCGCGCGGTCCATCTGAAAGACGATGCGCCGCCACGCCGGACTGACCGCATTGTAGAGATGAACGATGGCGCGGTGCGATCCGCGCAGCGCCTCGAAACTCTTCTCGATGAGGTCACGCCGAGACTGGGTCAGGACTTGGACCGTGACGTCCTCCGGCACATCGCCGGATTGTACGAGCCCTGAAATGAAATCGAACTCCGTCGCGCCTGCGGAGGGAAACCCGACCTCGATTTCCTTCACGCCGATATCGACCAGCATGTCGAAAAAGCGCTTCTTCTTCTCGGCATCCATCGGATCGACCAGCGCCTGGTTGCCGTCGCGCAGATCGGTCGAAAGCCACCGCGGCGCCTCGGTGATCGTGCGTCCCGGCCACTTCCGGTCGGACAGGTCGATGGGCGGGAAGGCGCGATATTTCTGTGAAGGGTCGATCAGCATGGTCATAGTCTCATCCGTCGGGGCGCGGGCGGTCACTCGCCTCGGCGCGGTCTCAAATTTCGTTCGGATGGCCCCTGCGCGAAGGGGCGGCGCACGGCCGGACCCTTACGCCCAGGGGCGCGTAAGTCGCAGAAGAAGGGTGAGCGATCGCCGTGTCATGGGATCATGGTTACGGCGCGATGGTGAAGGAATTCAAGCCTAAATCAGCGGTGAGCTGTCGTCCTTCACGATACACTCGATGGCGGCGACGGTTTCTCTCGACCTTAGATCGGCCTCCGTCAGCCGCACGCCCTGCCCATCGATCGCCCAGCAGCGGTCGTCCATCTGACGCAGTGCTTCGACGAGACCGATACTGATTTGCGGACTGGCCGTCGCTTGCTGTACCGCATCATCGACTGACGCGGGCGCGGCGACCGCCATGATGGCACCCATAAGCCAGACCGTGGACATGCTGCTTCCCTTCTCTCCGCCTTTGGGAAAAGGTTAAGCAAGGCGCGTGCCGCCCCTCGAATGTGTCGAGGGGCCAATGACCTAAGTGGTAAACGCGACTCGGCGCACGCAGTGGACTGTAAATGCTGCCGACACCCACGAAGCGAAAGAAAGCTCGCGTCATCGATGCGGGCGAAGACCCATTTACATCGCTGCCCGTTTTTCGGCGGCGGGACTCGTCGAGGGCCGATAAGTCAGCGGTATGGACTTGCTGTCGAACATTAACGACGACCGCCTCTACGACGCGCTGCTTGCAAGTGATGCGAGCCACGAAGGGCAAGTCTGGGTCTGCGTCACGACGACGGGCATTTTCTGTCGTCTGAACTGCTCAGCGCGAAAACCGAAGCGGGAGAATTGCATCTTCGAGCGGCGGCTCTCCGACTGTCTCGACGCTGGTTTCCGGCCCTGCAAACGCTGCCGCCCTCTCGACGCGCCCCGCCATCCCGTCATCGGGCCGCTTCTCAAGCGATTGGATGCCGAGCCCGAGCGACGATGGCGAGAGAACGACTTGGTCGCGCTTGGGCACGACCCGTCCACCGTCCGCCGCGCCTTTCGCCGGCATTTTGGCATGACCTTCATTCAGGTGGCGCGCGCCCGTCGCCTCGGCTTGGTGTCGGCGAAGCTTGCCGCCGAAGACGCGGTCATCGAGGCGCAACTCGATGCGGGCTATGAAAGCGGCTCCGGGTTTCGGGCGGCGGTCGAGCGCGCGCTGGGGACCGCGCCTGCGAAACTTCGGGGGCAGGGGACTTTATCCGCTGATTGGCTTGAAACGCCGATCGGTCTGATGTTGGCGATTGCTGACGACGACCGCCTGCACCTTCTTGAGTTCAACGACCGGAAGTGCCTGCCGCGCGAAATCGAGAAGCTTGTCGGTCGGACGGGACAGGCGGTCGCGATGAGGCGCAATGACGTTATCGAGGCGATCGATGCGGCGCTGACCGCCTATTTCGCAGGGGAGGGCCCGTTGCCGCCACTGCCCGTCGGCGACCATGGGACCGCGTTCGAACGGTCGGTATGGGATCAGCTCGTGCGTATCCCGCTCGGCGAAACGCGGAGCTATGGCGAGATCGCGAAAGCACTCGGCAAACCAACCGCGACCCGTGCAGTCGCGCGGGCCAATGGCGCCAACCAACTGGCGCTCCTTTTGCCCTGTCATCGCGTGATCGGCGCGGACGGCACGCTGACCGGCTATGCAGGCGGCCTTTGGAGAAAGCGGTGGCTGCTCGAACATGAGCGCCGAATGGCGGATGCGGAGATTGCGACATGAGCACATTCCACGAACTGCATGTTCCCGGCGAGCCGCTGGTGCTTTTCAACGTCTGGGACGCGGGCAGCGCACAGGCCGTTGTCGAGGCTGGCGCGAAAGCCGTGGCTACCGGCAGCGCGTCCGTGGCCCGCGCACATGGCTTCGATGATGGACAGGATCTGCCGCTGGCTCTCGCGCTTGCCAACGCGAAGCGCATCGTGCGGGCCGTGGACTGCCCGGTTTCGATCGATTTCGAAGGCGGCTATGCGGACTCTGTCGCCGAGCTGGACGATACAATCCGAGCGCTCGCGGAGACCGGCGCGGCTGGCCTCAATTTCGAGGACGGTTACCCCGGCACCGGAACCGTGCGATCCGTCGAGGACCAGGTCGATAGATTGAGAGCGGTCCGCGCGGCTGGACCGAAGCTGTTCGTGAACGCTCGTACCGACGTCTTCCTGAATGCACATCCTGAAACGCATGGCGACCATATGGAGGACGCCCAATCGCGACTCTCGGCATATGTAGAGGCGGGCGCCGACGGTCTCTTCGTCCCCGGCCTTCGCGACCTCGATCTGATCGCGCGCATCTGCGAGACATTCAATCGACCGGTGAATGTGATGTGGCTTCCCGACATGGCGAGCAACGCCGATCTGGCCGGTGTGGGCGTCGCCCGGATCAGTCACGGCCCGTTTCCCCACATGGCGGCGATGGCCGCCTTGACCGAGGCGGCGCGAGCGGCGCTCTAAATGAGAAGGGTCGCCCGCGCCCTCAAGCGCGAACAACCCTTCGGCCCCCCAACCCCGAGGCAAGTCGTTACGCGGCGACGGCCTCCTCGACTGGCTGCTCCTCGCCTTCGGGATCGCGCAGCACATAGCCGCGACCCCAGACGGTCTCGATGTAATTGTCGCCCTCGCAGGCCGCCGACAGTTTCTTCCGCAGCTTGCAGATGAAGACATCGATGATCTTCAGCTCCGGCTCGTCCATGCCGCCATAGAGGTGGTTTAGGAACATTTCCTTCGTCAGCGTCGTGCCCTTGCGCAGCGAGAGCAGCTCGAGCATCGCATATTCCTTGCCCGTCAGGTGCACGCGGCTGCCGTTGACGTCGACCGTCTTGGTGTCGAGATTGACGGCCAGCTTGCCCGTCTTGATGATCGACTGGCTGTGGCCCTTGGAGCGACGGACGATCGCCTGGATACGGGCAACGAGCTCGTCCTTGTGAAAGGGCTTCGTCAGATAATCGTCGGCGCCGAAGCCGAGACCGCGGATCTTCGATTCTACGTCGTTGGCCCCGGTAAGGATCAGGACGGGCGTGCCGACCTTCGCCAGACGCAGCTTTTTCAGGACATCGTAGCCGTGCATGTCGGGCAGGCCGAGGTCGAGAAGAATGATGTCGTAATCGTAGAGCTTCCCAAGATCGATGCCCTCTTCACCGAGGTCGGTGGCGTAGACATTGAAGCCCTGGCCCTCGAGCATCATTTCGATGGCTTCCGAAATATTATGATCGTCTTCGATCAGAAGTACGCGCATGTCCCAAACCCCTTGTTGACGTCCAACACCGACGCCCGATGCCGTTGCGACCCCCGCTCGGCTACGTCTGCGTCGTTAACCATGCCGCTTATCGAGTTGAAAGGTTAACGGGCGGTAAAAGGTTAACATCGCACGGGAATCGTGGCTTTCGAGTCACAGGTTCGTGCCGCCACCGCATCGAAATGGGACAGTTAAGAGTTGGTAGGATGCCCTGCCGTCGACGATCGACGCGGTCGGTGACCGCGCAATCAGTCGAGCGCGATGTCCGGCGCGTCTTCCTGCTTCATGCCGACGGTGTGATAGCCTGCATCAACATGATGGATCTCGCCCGTGACGCCCGCGGCAAGGTCTGAAAGCAGGTATAGACCGGCCCCGCCCACGTCATCGATGGTCACGTTGCGACGCAACGGAGAGTTCAGCTCGTTCCATTTGAGGATGTACCGAAAGTCGCCGATGCCCGACGCGGCCAGCGTCTTGATCGGCCCGGCGCTAAGGCCATTCACGCGGATCCCGTCGGGACCAAGGTCGTTGGCCAGATATTGCACGCTGGTCTCCAGCGCCGATTTCGCCACGCCCATCACGTTATAATGCGGCACGACCTTCTCCGCGCCATAATAGGTCAGCGTCACGAGGCTGCCGCCGTCCGGCATCATCGCCGCAGCACGCCGGGCGCACGCGGTGAAGCTGTAGACGCTAATGTTCATTGTCTGCAGAAAATTTTCGAGGCTGGTGTCCGCGTAGCGGCCGCGCAGTTCCGCTTTGTCCGAAAAGCCAATGGCATGAACCAGAAAATCGATGGTCGGCCAGCGCGCGGCAAGGGTGTCGAAGGCGCCGTCCAGCGCGTCCATGTCGCTGACGTCGCAATCGAAGATGAAGTCGCTACCAACCTGTTCGGCAAGCGGTGCGACTCGTTTTTTCAGCGCCTCGCCCTGATAGGAGAATGCCAGTTCCGCGCCCTCAGCATGCAGCGACTTGGCGATACCCCATGCCAGCGAGCGATCATTGGCGAGCCCCATGATCAGGCCGCGCTTCCCCTTCATCAGATCACTCATTCCGCGGTAACTCCTTCTGCGTCGGCAGCCAATTTCGCCTCGTCGTCCAGTTCCGCCTTCGCCGTCAAGGCCAGTGCCGCATTCAACTGCGCGCCGACCACGAATCCGAGACCGACGATGAAGAAGAAGATCAGCGTGACGATGACCCCCGCCAGGGGCCCGTAGAAGCGGTCGGTGTTGGCAAAGTTCGACAGAAACCAAGGCAAGATGTTCGTCGCGCCGATCCAGACCGCTGTCGTCGCCAACGCGCCGGGCCATTTCGGCCAGCCCCGCCGATATTCGCGCGGCGTCAGGCTGGTGAAAAGAATGTAGAGCGCGAGGAAGAGCGCGACGATCGGACCGAGCCGAACGCTCGCGAGAATGCTCGCGTCGAGGCCGGGCAGCAATCGCGCGACAAACTCTTCCGCGCCCGCGAGAAGGAATTGGCTGGCGAAGGCGATGATCATCAGCATCACGCTGCCGAGGATGATGCCGACACTGGCAAGCCGCCGCTGCCAGATCGGCCGGACCGCCGTAAAACCATAGGCGCGATAGAGAATGAGGCGGATCGTTTCGACATAGGACCCCGTCGTCCATAGCGCGACGACGATCGAGACCGTCAAAAGCCCGGTATGCCCCTCCCGCAATAAGGCGGCGATTGGCTCCGCGAGAAGGTCCGCGACGCGCGGCGGGACCGTCTCCAGA
>JBAUIQ010000065.1:0-6185 GCA_049683075.1 Pacificimonas sp. | reverse complement strand
GGGTGACATTCTGACCCGCCAAAGGATCGCCATCCATGAAAACGTCCCTGCTTGCCGCCGCCCTCCTCGCCTCGACCGCCAGCGTGGCCGCTGCCCAAACGGAAGAATATCGCGTCATCGCTCCCGGAGGCATCGACATCGGTGCGATCGAGGTCACGCGTGACGGCGGCGCGGTCGCGATCGACTTCGACTATAAGCAGAATGGGCGCGGGCCGACGATTGAGGAGAGCCTGACGCTGAACGAAGACGGTATGCCGACCGCCTGGGCGATCTCCGGCCGGACGACCTTCGGCAATCCGGTCGACGAGCGCTACGCGTGCGTCGACGGCCGCCCGACATGGCAGGACTCAACCGGTCCCGGCAGCGGCGACACCTGCGGCTTTTATATTCCCCAGAACGGCAGCCCGTGGGGCCTCGCGCTTCTCGCCAAGGCGCTTCTTGCCGACGAGGATGGCGCGCTCGACGTCGTGCCGGGCGGCACTGCGCGCATTACGAAGAAGGAGACGTTCGCTTACGATGGCGCGGACGGCCCGACCAACGCTACGACCTACGAGATCAGCGGTCTCGACATGATGCCGTTCGAGATCATTCTCGATGATGACAACGAGCTGTTCGGCGTCGCCAGCCCCCGCTTCGCCATGGTCCGGAAGGGCTATGAGTCCAATGAAGAGGCGCTGCGCGACTACGCCACGACGCTCTCGACCGAGCGCTTCGTCAACATCCAGGCGACGACCGCCCGCAATTACGAGGGCCCGGTCCGCATCCGGAACGTCCGCATCTTCGATGCCAAGGGCGGGGCGCTGACCGCGGCGAAAGACGTCGTCGTCAGCGGCGACCGCATCGCCAGCATCCAGCCGGCCAACAGCCCTACAACAGAGGGCGAGACCGTCATCGACGGCGCTGGCGGCACGCTCGTTCCCGGCATGTACGAAATGCACGGCCATATCGGCCAGTCGAACGCGCTCCTCAATCTCGCGGCGGGCGTCACCTCCGTCCGTGACATGGGCAACGAACATGACGTCCTCTCCGGCCTTATCGAGCGCATCGAGGACGGCATCATCGCCGGACCGCGCATCACGCCGTCGGGCTTTATCGAGGGGCAGAGCGATTTCTCCGCCGCCACTGGCGAGATCGCGTCGACCGAGGAAGAGGCCATCGACCTCGTCCGCTTCTACGCCGCGCGCGGCTATCCGCAGGTGAAACTCTACAACTCCATGAATCCGGCTTGGGCCGAGGCGGTCGTCGACGAAGCGCACGGCCTCGGCATGCGCGTCGCGGGTCACGTACCGGCCTTCTCGACCGCCGACGCCATGCTCGACGCGGGCTTCGACGAGATCACCCACATCAATCAGCTCATGCTCGGCTGGGTCATTGAGCCAGACGAGGATACACGCACGCTCTTCCGCTTCACCGCGATGCGCCGCTTTCCCGCGCTCGAACTCGACGGCGACCAGGTGCAGTCCACGCTGAACAAGATGGCCGCCAACGACGTCGCCCACGACCCAACCATCGCCATCCACGAACTCGGCCTCACGGCCATCGACGGTGAAGCGCCCGCAGGCTGGGCCCCGGTCATCGACAACCTCCCTGTTAACACGCAGCGGCAGCTGAAGCAGGCGCTGTTCGGCACCGATACGCAGCAGGAGCGCGATGAATATATCGCCGCCTTCGAACAGGTCATGGCGACGCTGAAGGCTATGGAAGACAAGGACATTCTCCTCCTGCCCGGCACCGACCTCGGCGGCAGCTTCGCCTATCACCGCGAACTCGAACTCTTCCAGCAGCTCGGGCTCAGCCCGGCGGAGGTGCTGCGGCGCGCGACCTGGCAGATGGCGGACTATCTAGGCCAGGGCGAAGACCTTGGCACCATCGAACGCGGTAAATATGCCGACATGTTCCTCGTTCCCGGCGACCCCACGCAGGATCTCTCCGAAATCCGCCGCATCCAGATGGTCGTCGCTGACGGCACGGTCTATTTCCCGGGCGAAGTCTATGACGCCTTCGGGGTGAAACCCTTTGCGGAAACGCCAGAGGTCATCGAAGCGGAGGCTGCCGCGGAATGATCCGTCATCTGTTTATGGCGCTGACGATCCTTCTCATTGCCTCGCCGGCGTCGGCACAGCAGCCAAAGCCGCTCTTCGACCGGGAAACTTTGCTCGATCTGACCCTGATCGCGCCCCGGGATCGGTTGGCACCGAACGCAGATCGTCCAACATCTCCTTTTGGCGCGGAGATCCTGACCGTCGCTGGCGACAGCCTGCAAGTGACGATGGTGCCGGTGGACCCCGGCGCCATGACCTCCGATTGCCGCACCGCACGCTGGCACCTCGATGTCGTCGGCGCGCCGGTGTCCGGGACATTCGCCGGGCAGCGACAATTGACGCTCGTCATGCCTTGCAGCGACGACGACAGAGTGGATGTCGCCGACCGGGCGTATACGAGCTTTCGCCTGTTCGAGGAAACGACGCTCGACAGCGTGAAGGCGCGGCAGGTGCGCATCGCCTTTGCGGAGGAAGCGGACGCCGACCCCTGGCGGATCGCGACCGGCTTCTTCATCGAACCGCTACAGGATGTCGCCAGCCGCCGCCGTCTTCAGCCGGTCGACCCGTCGCGGGTCCAGGCCGATGACTGGAACGCCGAGGCGGCCGCCCGCTACGCATTGTTCCACTATATGATCGGCAGCCCTGACGCGGCGCTCGCGGGCGGACTCGACGACAGCTCATGTTGTGACGAAGTGAAACCTCTCGAACCGCTCTCAACGGTGCGAAGCGGCCTCGTTCCCGTGCCGGAGAGCTTCGAGTCGTCCGCCCTCTCCACGTCTCCGGACGTCAGACGCGCCGCGACGGTTGGCGACAGGCGGAACCGTGTCAGGCGTTATCGCGGTTTTTGCGCTCATAACCCAGCGGCCCGGGAAGAAGCGCGGAAGATGGCCGCCAAAGAAGTTCGCTATTTCGATGCGATCGACGACGTGCCCTCTCTGTCGCCGGACTTCGCGGTCGCCGCCAAACGCTTTCTCGGCGCTTCGCTTGCGGATTTCGAGGACGAGGCGCGCTTCGAACGCGAAGTCCTTTTGAACTGCCGTCCGGGCTAGCTCAGGCGATCGCGACCGCCCACCATAGATAAGCCGCGTAGAGACCGGTCATCAGCACGCCTTCCCACCGCTGGAAACGGAAACCGCTCCGCGCGAATACGATCAGGAGCACGGCGGCGCCGATTAGGAGCGGCAGTTCGACCCGGATCATCTCGGGCGGCAGGCTGCCCGGCGCCAGCACCGCCGTGGTGCCGCCGATGGCAAGAATATTATAGATATTGGACCCAAGGACGTTGCCGAAGGCGATGCCGCCCTCCCCCTTCCGCGCCGCGACAATCGAGGTCGCAAGCTCCGGCGCGGAGGTGCCGATCGCGACGATGGTCAGTCCGACGACCGTCTCCGACATGCCGAGGAACAGTGCCAGCTCGCGCGCGCCGCCCACGAGCAGGTTGCCGCCGACAATTATGAGGACAAGGCCGCCGACGGTGTAGGCGATTTCCTTCCATAGCGGCTCTTCACCATCCGGGCGGATGTCGGGATCGATCATCTCGAGACCGGCGGCCTTGTCGCCGATACCCGTCTCCACCGCGACGTTCCGCTCCTGCAGATAGGCGTAAGTCAAATAGACAAGCAGGATAACGAGCAGCACGATGCCGGCCCATAGCGGCACGCCCGCGACCGCTGCCGCCAGCGTCAGGAGGATCGCCGCCGCCAGGCCGAAGCCGCCATCCCGCCACAAAGGTCCGGGATCGACGGCGAAGGGCGCGACCGCTGCGGCCAGTCCCAGGATCAAGAGCGTGTTGGCGAGATTTGACCCGACGACGTTGCCCCAGGCGATGGCGGGCGCGCCAACCCGCACGGCCTCGATGCTGGCAAAGAGTTCGGGTGCGGACGTACCGAAACCGACGAGCACCAGTCCGACGAAAAGCGGCGAGACGCCCATGCGCGCGGCCAGCCTGACGCTGCCGCGGACCAGCAAATCACCGCCAAAGAAGAGAAGGACGAGGCCGGCAAGGACGGCGAGACTGTCGAGGATCATGCCGCCCCCTTAGCAATGTTTTCACCGGCGTAAGACAGTTTGTCGCGTGATTGCATCGCCAGGCGCGCTAAGGCGGCACGATGACCCGGACCAACCTCGCTTCCCGCCTCCGCCGTGACACCGACGAACCGATCACCTTTTGGCAAATCGCGACGCGCAGCTGGAAAGAGTCGGAACGCGATAATATCGGCCTGATCGCGGCGGGCGTCGCCTTCTACAGCTTCCTTGCCTTCGTGCCCCTCATCGCCGCCACAGTCCTTATCTATGGCCTCGTCGCCGATGCTGAGATGGTGATGCAGCACAGCCGCGTCGCCTTCGACCTCATGCCCGCTGATGCCGCCTCGCTTCTCACAGAGCAGATGCAGGCGGTCGCGGTCGACAGTCAGAAGGCGCAAGGCTGGGGCCTCGCCGTGACGCTCGCGGTCACCCTTTACGGCGCGATGCGGGGCGCGACCGCCACCATCACTGCGCTCAACATCGTTTTCGAGCTGCGCGATGGTCGCAATTTCTTCCAAAAGCTTTTGCTCGCGGCCGGGATCACCTTGTCGATGGTCGGCGTCGCGATCTTCGGCATCATGGCCGTCGCCGCGCTCGCTCTCGTCGAGACATTGTTGCCGATGGTCCCGGGCTGGGCTCTCTTCCTGATCCGCGCCGCTTTCTGGGTGAGCGCAGGCGCAGTCGCGGCGAGCGGTATCGCGCTTATCTACAAATTCGGTCCGAACTACCGCCTCGGCAGTTGGCGGCAGTTACTCCCGGGCGCTGTCTTCGCCACCATTGGCTGGTTGATCGTGACCCTCGGCTTCGGAGCCTATGTCGCCAGCTTCGGCAACTACAACGCCACCTACGGCGCGCTGGGCGCCGTGGTCGTCCTCTTGATGTGGCTGTTCCTCAGCGCCTACGTCCTCCTGTTCGGTGCCGAGATCAACGCCGTCCTGCTCGACCACGACCAAGCTGCGAAAGCTGGCTAGGTCGCCAGCTGGCGTTTCAGGTGCACCCCGCCGCGCCAGTAATGGAAGATCGCCCAGGGCGTCAGCGCGGCGATAGTAAGGAGCGCCCATTTCAGGCTCTCCGCATCGTCAAGACCAAAGCGGCTCTGATAATCGACCGACAACACCCCCACCAAAGTCGGCCCGATCCCAAGGCCGATGAGGTTGATGACGAAAAGTGTGATCGCGGCCCAGACGGCGCGCATGTTGAGGGGCGCAAGGCCCTGGATCAGCGCGAAGGTCGGTCCGAGATAGCAGGACTGGAATAAGAGCGCGATCGCATAGCTGCCGACGGACCAGTAGATGTCGTCGAACAGGTAGAAGAGCAGCAGGAACGGAAAGGCGGCCGTTTTCAGCGCGAAGATCATCCAGCTTTGCGCGTGCAAGCCGTAACGTTCTGCCAACCGGTCCGCGAGCTTCCCGCCACCGATGGTGCCGACGACGCCCGCAACAAGGACGACCGGCGCATAGAAATTCGCCACCTCGAACGTCGTGATGCCGAAATTCCGAATGAGAAACGACGGTGAAAACAGCGTCAGGCCATAACCGATCAGCGACGTGATCGTGACGCCCATGACGAGGTGCACCGCCGCCCGGTTGCGCGCCATCGCGGCAAAGCCCGAGCGTATCGTCGTCCGCGCGCTCGAGGCCGCCTGCACGACATCCGACATCCCGCGCGGAGGCTCCACGGCGAACAGACGGACGATGATGGCAAGAAGAATGCCCGGAATGCCAACGGCCAGGAACGCGGTCCGCCAGTCGAAATAATAGGTTATGTTGCCGCCGAAGAACGTGCCTGCAAAACCGCCGATGGTGACGCCCAGCGAATAGATGGCGAGCGCGGATGCCCGCTCCTTCGCCGGATAGAGATCTGCGATCATCGAATGCGACGGCGGCGAAGATCCCGCCTCCCCAACGCCGACGCCGATGCGCGCGAGAAGAAGCTGCGTGAAGTTCTGCGCGAGCCCGCAGAGCGCTGTCATCCCGCTCCAAGTCGCCAGCGCGATGGCGATGATGTTGCGGCGGTTCTTTCGGTCGGCGAGCGAGGCGATCGGAATGCCAAGCGTCGCGTAGAACAGCGCGAATGCCAGTCCAGAGAGGTAACCGAGCTGCGCATCGTTGAGGAGCA
>JBAUIQ010000064.1:0-7769 GCA_049683075.1 Pacificimonas sp. | reverse complement strand
ACCGACGAGCGACGAGAAGATCGCGGAAAAGGCAATCCAGCCCCAAATATTCAGCGGCAGGTCCGGAACCTTGGCAAAGGCGCCCGGCTCGAAGATAAGCGAAAGGCTCGCAAGGATCGGCACGCTGATCAGCGCGAGCCAGCCGTGGATCGTCAGGACATTGATGCCTTTCAACTGTCGGAACAGCAGAGATCCGGCCGCCCAGAACAGGCTGGCGACGACGGTTAGCCCCACGCCCAGCCGCTCGTCCCAAATGACCGGGTCGAACCCCATTATGGCGACACCGACGAAGGCGAGGGTGACCCCTGTAATGCGGACCCAGCGAATACGTTCACGCAGGAACACGACGGCGAGGATCAGGCTGAAGGGCGCGCCGAGCTGCCCGGCGATGGCGAGCGCGGCGACATTCTCCGTGACCGCCATCGACAGGTTCACGAACGCCATGAAGGCCGCGCCTGCAACAATGCCAGTGATGACGATTCTCCGCATCTGCCCCGGCACCCAGCGCAGGAAGGGCAGGCAGCAGACCAGCGCAATCACGTAGCGCAGCGTCACGGCCGTCATCGGCTCGATCGCGTCCACCGCCATTTTCACCGCCACGATGTTAAGCGCCCAGCAGAGGTCGATGAAGAGAACGAACATGAGGTGAAGGGGGCGGATCACGTCCTGCCCCTAAGTTTGTGGGTAGAGCCCGCCTATCGAAATCGCCATGCTTCCGATCGAACCCCAGCCATGTCCTTCAGGAGACGACCCATGCCTTCAGCCCTCATCATTGGCGCCAGCCGCGGAATCGGTCGCGAAATGGTCAACCAGTATCTGGCCGACGGGTGGAAGGTACACGCCACCGCGCGTGACGATCAATCCATCGAGGACCTGCAACAGGCGGGTGCGTCCGCTCACCGCGCCGACACGACGGACCGCCAGTCGCTCGACAATCTCGCGGGGGCGCTCGACGGAGAGGTCGACCTTGTCGTGGTCAATGCGGGGATCAATCGAAACGATATGGAACAGACGCCCGATGCCATCGATCCGGGTGAGTGGACGAAGGTCATGCAGGTGAATGCGCTTGGGCCTCTGCAGGCGGCGAGTGCGGTCGGGGGCAAGATTGCCAAGGGCGGGACGCTGGCCGTCGTCAGTTCGAAAATGGGCTCTATCGCTGACAATCAAATGGGCGGCTTCTACAGTTATCGGATGTCGAAGGCCGCGCTGAACGCAGGCCTCAAGAGCCTATCGATGCAGATGGAGCCGCAGGGCGTCGGCACGATCGCACTCCACCCCGGCTGGGTGAAGACCGATATGGGCGGCGATCAGGCCCCTGTCACGCCGGCACAGTCCGTCACGGGAATGAAAAAAGTGCTCGATCAGAAAAGCGCCGGGGACGGCCGCCTCTTCGTCGATTTCGAAGGCAACGAGCTCAGCTGGTGACGCGCCGATAGAAGCCGCGCGAGTCCGGGTCCGGTTCAAAACCGGACGCGTCGTTGAAGATCGTCTCGGCCGCGCCGAGCATCAACCCGGCATCCGGCGCTGCTGCGGCGGCAAGGTTGCGCAACGCCCGTTCACGCTCGGCAGGCCGAAAATAGAGCATCACGTTTCGTGCAAGGACCAGGTCGACATTTCGGACCGGCGAAGACGACAAAAGGTCATGACGCCGAAATGTCACGCGCTCGGCGATCTCCCGATGGACGCGCCATTTGTCGCCCTCTTGCGTGAAATGGTCGAGCAACAAGGGCGTCGGCAGGCCGCGCTGCACTTCGAACTGCGTGAACAATCCGGACGCAGCTTTGTCGATCACGGCCTGGGAAATGTCGGTCGCATGGATTTCGACATCCCAGTCCCGCCAACGGGCGGGAGAACGCGCGAACAAGATGGCGAGCGATAGCGGCTCCTGCCCGCTTGCGCAGGCGGCGCACCAGATCCGAAGTCGTTTGCTCCTCATTTTCCGCTCATGCAGCCGCGGCAGATATTCATGCTCCAGGTGCCGAAATGGAATCGCGTCGCGGAAGAAGTAGGTCTCGTGGTTCAGCAGCGCTTCGACGACATCGCCGCGCAGGTCCGAGCGTCCCGGTAGGCGCGCCGATAGCGCGTCCAGCGAGCAGACATCCTCCCGCCGCATCACGCCGGCGAGGCGCGTGGAGAGAAGATATGCCTTTTCCCGCGGCAGGTGGACGCCTGCCTCTCGTTGCAGAAGGTCGGCGAATACCGAGAAGGCTGCGGGTGCGGCAACCGTCGTCACCATGACGGCCCCTTTGACAACATCGCGCTCAGTTCAGCGGCGATCCCCTCGATAGAAAGGATCTTCTCCGCGAACCCCGCACGCGCCACGGCGCCCGGCATTCCCCAGACGACGGACGTGGCGGCGTCCTGTGCCCAGACCCGCCCTTCGGCGTCGATGAGTGCGCGCGCGCCAGTCTGGCCGTCTGTCCCCATGCCGGTGAGAACGATACCAAGAGCGTCCGCGCCCCAGCCCTCGGCGAGCGATTGGAAGAGGGGGTCGACGGACGGACGACAAAAGTTTTCGGGCGGGGCGTCGCTGAGGCGGGCGATTGCCGAGCCGCCGCGACGTTTGGCAAGAAGATGCCGGTCCCCCGGCGCGATATAGATATGACCCGCGCGAAGTACTTCCCCATCCAGAGCCTCCGCGACGGGACGTCCAGCGGCCTTTTCAAGATGAGCTGCCAGTGAGCTCGTGAACAGCGGCGGCATATGCTGGGTAATAAGGACTGGTGGAAGGGGGACGTCCTCGAGCGCGCCGAGCAAGGTGAAAAGCGCGCGTGGGCCACCCGTCGATGCGCCAATACCGATTATGAGGGGCGCACCAGCGGGTTGTCCGCAATCGGCCTCGTCGGTGTCGCCTGAACGCTCGACTCTTGGCTGGACCGAAAGAGCTTCGACATCGTCACCCGTTTCGGCAAGGCTCCGAACCTTGCGTAAAAGCTCGTCGCGAAAGGCGGCCGTGGCGCCGCCCGCCCAGCCGTTCGAGGGCTTTGCGAGCGCGTCGACCGCGCCAGCTCGCAGGGCCTCAATGGTAATGCGCGCGTTTCGCTTTGACAGGGTGGATACCATCACCACGCGCACGTGCGGATCGTTCGCGAGCAGACGTGGCAGGATCTCGACGCCGGACGCGCCAGGCATCTCGATGTCGAGAAGAATGATGCCGGGGCGATGCGCCTCCGCCAGCCGGACCGCTTCGGCCCCGTTTCGCGCGATGGCGACGAGTTCGATGCTCTCCGCTGCCAACCATTCCGACATGACGGCGCGGCTGACGCTGCTGTCATCGACCAGCATGACACGCGGCGTTGCCGACTCTGCAGCGTCGCGGACAGCGGCGACGCTCATCGGACAGGCCGCGAAAAAGGGAAAGAAGCGGCCATATCGGTCGTCCGGGTGAGCTTCAGATCAGGCCGACCTGGCCCAGTTTCGCCTCGATGATGTCGCGGTCGAAGGGCTTCATGATGTATTCGTCCGCGCCCGCGTCCATCGCCGCGCGAATGTGCGACGCCTCGTTCTCAGTCGTGCAGAAAATCACGGTGGGCCGCTTCTCGGTTTCACGCGCCCGCAGATTCTCGAGGAACTGCATTCCCCCCATAACCGGCATGTTCCAGTCGAGAAAGATGACGTCGGGCATCGCTTCGCCGCAGCGATTCAGCGCCTCCTGCCCATCACAGGCTTCTTCGATCTGCAGATCGAAATCCTCAAGGATTCGGCGGGCGACCTTTCGGATCACTTTGCTGTCGTCAACGATCAGGCAGTTGGCCATGAAAGGTCTTCCAAAGGGTTGAAACTCGGCCTCATCCTATGGCCGCAAGAGTTGCCGCGGCGTTAAGCCAGGCCTTCTGTCGTACCGAGGAGAGCGGCGACATCGAGAATCAGGTGCGGAATCCCGTCGGTGCGCAGAATTTCGCTTGTGTATGGCGCCCACGCCGAGCCCAGCGCGATGGGCGTCGACTCGATGGCGTCTTCGTCTCGCGTTGTCACGTCCCCGACGTCGTCCACCAGAAGACCGTAGACGTCGCCGTCATGCCGGACGACGACGCAGCGCGCGCGGAGTTCATCCTCTGCCGCTTCTGACAGGCCGAGGCGGATGGCGGGATCGACCACGGTGACGACCTGTCCCCTGACATTCGTTATGCCGCGGACCCAGTCCTCGGCGAGCGGCACAGGGGTGAGCGCGGCGGGACGCAGGACATCCTCGACCGCCATCACATCGACGGCAAGATGCTGATCGGCCAAGGCCATCGTCACATATTGGGTCATGCCGCTTTCCCTTCGCGAAGGCGCAAGCTGGTGTCGATCAGCCCGAGTAGGCGCTGGCGGTCGAATTTTGCGACATATCGGTCAAATCCTGCTGCCATTCCGACATCCATGTCGGCTTCGTCCGCCTTACTTGACAGCGCGACCAATGGTGTGGCGGTCCACGCTCCGCCCTCACGGACGGCACGCGCGAAATCGAGACCCGTCTTCTCCGGCATTTCGATGTCGGACAGTATGAGGTCGAAACGCGATCCGCTGTTCCGGAGTTCAAGTGCTTCGTCGACGCTTGGTACGGCGGTGACCCGATATCCGGCGGCCGACAGAAGCGGCGTCAGCATGTTTCGGAAGAAGCTCGAGTCGTCGACGACGAGTAGGCGCGGCTGCGAGTCCGCCTCCGTAACCATCGTCGATGCACCCGGCACGGCGCGGCTGAAGAGAGCCCCGACATCGATCAATTCGGTCGCGCGCCCCTCGATAACCGCCGTGCCCAGTCGGCATTCCTCGTCGCTACCTATATCCAAACGCACGTCCGCCTCGACGATGTCATTTACGGCATCGACCGCGAGAGCGATGGCGGCCTCGCCATCGACGAAGAGTAGTGCCGCCGTCGATCGTGACAGGTCCGCATCACGCGCAAGGCCGATCAAGGGCACCAGCTTGCCCTGCAACTGAACGACGAAGCCGTCGCCTGCGCGTTCGATACGCTCAGGCGTGATATCTTCGATGCGCGCGACGAGGTTTACCGGAACGGCGCGGGGGCGAGGATCACCGTCGGCACGGAACAACATTATCGGATCGGTGGCCGTCTGCATCGTGCCAACATCATTATCCGTGATCGCCGCAACTGCGTCGAATTCGACGATATCCGTGCCAAGAGCCTGCGCATCCAGGATCAGGATGGACCGGCCATCGCCCAGCACGGCCTGCCCAGCATATACATCCGTCGCGGCGACGGCTGGCGAAACCGGCTTCACGACCAGCTCCTCCGTGTCGAATACCTCGTCGACGACGAGACCCCATTTGGCGCCGCGTCCGCGCATCACCAGGACATGACGCGCCTCGTCATCGCCCGTGAGCGCAAACCGCTGCCGCAAATCGAGAACAGGCACGGTCCGTTCACGCAGGCGCAGCGCGAGCGTGTCGCCGAGCATTTCAAGCTCATGTTGGCTTTCCGATCCGATGGAGACGAGTTCCGCCACTGCCACTTGGGGCACGGCGAACCGTTGCCCGGCACAACCGACGAGAAGCGCGGGCATGATAGCCAATGTCAGGGGCAGGCGCAGCGTAAATGTCGTCCCGACGCCCGCCTGAGAGGAAATATCGATGCTGCCGCCGACGCTTTCGAGGTTTGCGCGAACGACATCCATCCCGACGCCGCGCCCGGAAACGGGTGTGATCTCGGTGGCCGTCGTCAGGCCAGGTGCGAAGACAAGCTGGCCAAGCCGCGTTTCCGAAGCGGTCCGCGCTTCCCTGCGCGACATGACGCCGGTCGCGACCGCTTTCTCTCGCAAGGATTGAAGATCGAGCCCGCAGCCATCGTCGGAGAGCGTGACGATGATGTGGCCGCCTTCCTGTGAAGCGGCGAGGGTAATCCTGCCCGTCGCCGGTTTCCCAGCCGAAGCCCTCTCGGCTTGCGATTCGATCCCATGATCTGCTGCATTTCGTACCATGTGCGCCAGCGGATCGCGAAGCGCCGCCAACATCTGTCGGTCCAGCTCCGTTTCCCCGCCGGACATTACGAGATCGAGCGGCTTTTCCAGATCGACGGACAGTTGCCTGACGAGGCGGGGCAGCATCCGCCACGCGCCGTCAATGGGCTGCATTCGCATGCGCACAACGGCGTCCTGCAATTGGCCGACCTGGGTACTGAGGCGCTGATGCAGTGTGTCGGTGCCTGCGCGGCGCTCGTTCAATATCTGGTTTCGCGTCAGCACGAGTTCGGAGACGCCGCTCATCAATTCGTCCAAAAGCTCGACCGCGACGCGTACGGAACCGGCCTCTGGAGCCGCCTGGATATCGGCGCTCTCAGGCGCCGACAGGCTGACCGGCTCCTGACCGTCGGAAAGTTGCTCCAGCCTGGTAATCAGAGCGGAATCGTCGCCGACGGGTTCGCTGCCGTCATTCGCGAGCGCCGTCGTAATCACGCGGATGGCATCGACAGCGGCAAGGGTTTCCGTGACGATCGCGGCCGTCGGCTTCAGCGCGCCTTCGCGTAAGCGGTCGAGTAGTGTTTCGGCCGCATGTGCCAGCGCTTCCAGACGCGGCAGGCCGATGAAACCGCACGACCCCTTTACTGTGTGAACGAGACGGAAAATATGCGCCAGCGCGTCGGCATTCTCCGGTTCACGCTCGAAGCGCACCAGCTCGACATCGACCGCGGCCAGCGCCTCGTTCGTTTCTTCGAGAAAGTCCTGTAACAGCTCATCCATAGCATCGGCCCCAATGCACCTGGGACCTGCCATGACGGCTGGCGGTTAAAAACGGTTTAAGGTTGTGCCGAGCGCGGTGTGAAACTGCCCGTAACCCGGCCCGCCGTCCGGCTACCTGCACCATCGATGACGGACTGTCCGTCATTGAGGTCGATGACCAGCCGCTCGCCGCGCACGATGTCGCCATTCCGGGTCAGCAGCACGTTCCCGACTAACGTCACGAGGCTGTTGGGAACGTCGTAATAGGCCGCGGCGGCCTGCGCCCGTTCGGCAGGCGTTGTTATGACAACGCCGCCGGTGGCGTCGAGCCGGTCGACGGTCAAATCGTCGGATCCGCTGCGATAAAAAACGCGAACCTCGGCGGCAGTTAAATCGAGCGAACCTTGATCGACTTGCACATTGCCACTGATGACGGCCTGGCTGGCGGCTTCGCGAACCTCGATCCTGTCGGCGCTGAAGTCGATTGGCGCGCTGCTGTCGTGGCGCTGGATCGAGTTGCTCTGTGCCAGCACAGGAAGGGCGAGGAGCGGCGCGAGTATCAACGCGAGGTGGCGGGTCATGACGGATCAATTCTCATGCGAGTACGGCCTTCGAGTATCAGGGTTCGGGCCTCTAGGTCCACCGACAGCTTGTCTCCGGCAAACGTGCCGATCGGCAGAGCGCCGACGATTCTGTCCGCATCGTCGGCATTGGCCGCCGTCGCCGTCCGGCTTGGCAGGTCGATCACGATATCGCTCGTTACGAGTCGGTAGCCGTCGGCACGCCGCATGCGGACGGGCCCTGTCGCCGTCAGGCGCTCATTTTCCAGATCATACACCCCGCGAGGCGCTTCGATGCGGGCGACACCGCCGTCCATCTCCAGTCGCGCGTCCAAGTCCATCAGAACGACGCGCGGATCGGCGCTGGAACTTTGCAGGCCGCGCCCGGCGGTGATGCGAAAGCGTCGACCCTCACTATCTTCTCCCCGGTAGACGACATCGGCCAGACGCATCCTATCGCCCGCCATATCCACCCTGTCCTTTGACAGAATGAAGGAGAATTCCCGCTGTTGCGTCAGCGGCCAGATCAAAGTCGCGGCGAGAATCAGGA
>JBAUIQ010000063.1:0-12208 GCA_049683075.1 Pacificimonas sp. | reverse complement strand
GATCTACGCATTACAGGATGTCGAGGACGACGCTCTCGCCGGGATCAAGTCCAGCGCGCTGAGGCTCGGCGGCAAGGTCGGACTCGGTGTGACGGCCTTCTACGCCGCAGCGATCATCGCTGCCGATGCCGCCCTCTGGCTCGCTTTTGACACCGCTTGGGCGACCGTTGCCGCCCTGCCCTTCGGCGTTCACCTGGTCTGGCAAGCGAGCCGGACGGGGGCGTTGGCACCACTTCAGCTTTTTCGGTCGAACGCTGTTGCCGGGTGCCTTCTCGCCGCCGGCACCGCTGCGGCCGCGCTCGCAATCTAGGTCGCGCCGTCCTAGGTGGCGCTCATGATCTCCGAACATGACGCGCTCGACACCCTCGACACCGTAATCACCGCTGTCCGCAAGGCCGGAGCGGATGCCGCCGATGCCCTGTTCGCGGGCGGCGAAAGTGCGTCCGTCTCCGTTCGCCTGGGCGAGGTCGAGGACATTACCCGCTCCGAAGACGCAGAAATCGGCCTTCGAGCCTTTGTCGGTGACCGGAGCGCCAGCGTTTCGCTATCGGACTTCGCTCCCGCCGCAATCGAAGACGCGGCCGCCCGCGCCGTCGCCATGGCCCGCGCGGCGAGTGCCGACCAATATGCCGGGCTCGCGCCGGAAGAATTGTTGCTGACCGAGACGCCGCCCGACCTCGACTTGGATGACGAACAGGATATCGACCTCGAACGTCTCGAATGCGACGCTCTGGCCTGCGAAGATGCTGCGCGCGCGATCGAAGGTGTGACGAACTCGGGCGGTGGCGGGGCATCGGCCGGGCGGAGCTTTGCCGCGCTCGCCACCTCACATGGCGTCCGCGCCGCGCGTACCGGTTCGAGCCATAATATCTACGCTAGCGTCATCGCGGGCGACGGCGCAGAGATGCAGCGCGATTACGCACAAGGCGGGGCGCGGCATTATGAGGAGTGCGAGAGTGCTGAGACTGTCGGCACGCGAGCTGGCGAGCGAACGGTCGCCCGGCTCAACCCGAGCAAGGTCAAGTCGGGATCGATGCCGGTTCTTTTCGATCCGCGCGTTTCGGGCGGTTTGCTCGGTCATTTGGTTGCCGCCATCAATGGCGCGGCGATCGCCCGTGGCACCAGTTTTCTGGACGATCCCGAGGCGCAGGTTTTTGCGAAGGGCATTCAGATTATCGACGATCCGCATCGCCTGCGCGGTCGCCGGAGCCGCCCCTTTGACGGTGAGGGCCTGCCTACGACGCACCGTGCGCTCGTCGAGGATGGCCGTTTGACTGGATGGCTCGCAAACAGCGCCGCCGCGCGGCAGCTCGGCATTCAACCGACCGGTCATGCGGTGCGCGGAACATCCGGGCCTCCCGGTACTGGCAGCAGCAACCTGCACCTGGAACCGGGCGACATCAGCCGCGACGACCTGATCACGGGGGTCGAGCACGGTATTCTCGTCACCGAACTGATCGGTCAGGGCGTCTCGACAGTCACCGGTGACTACAGTCGCGGCGCAAGCGGCTTCCTGATCGAAAAAGGTGAAATCACGTGCGCCGTCAGCGAGATTACGATCGCGGGGAACCTGAAGGACATGTTCGCAGCCCTCGTTCCCGCCGATGACCTGGAATTCAAACACGCCACCAACGCACCGACCGTTCGCATCGACGGCATGACGGTCGCCGGTGAGTGAGGAGCCTTCACCAGAAGACGACCTACAGCTGATCGTCGACGCCGCCCGCGCGGCGGGTCGGCTTGCGCTCGACCATGCGGCGACCGGTATCGACAAATGGGAGAAATCCCCGGGAAATCCGGTGACCGCCGCCGACATGGCGATCGACAAGCAGCTGCACGAGACGCTTCTTACTGCGCGCCCGGCTTATGGCTGGCTGTCCGAAGAACGCGCCGATGACGACGCGCGTCTCGATTGTGACCGTGCCTTTCTCGTCGATCCCATCGACGGCACGCGTGACTATGCAAGAGGGCGTCCGGGATGGTGCGTATCGATTGCCATTGTGGAGGCGGGCCGACCGACCGTCGCCGTCCTTTACGCCCCGGTCCCAAACACGCTCTATACAGCGACAGTGGGTAGCGGGGCGTTTCGTAACGGTGAAAGGATCGGCGTTTCCGATGTAGCCGACCTCGCGGACGCGCGCATGTGCGTCGACGCCGACGTCTTCCGGTCCAAATTCTGGAAAGGCCCGACGTGCGCGGCCGTTCCCAAGCCCAACAGCATCGCGCTCCGCATGGCGCGCATCGCCGAGGGCGAGGCCGACGCCCTTTTTGATGGTCGTCCGAGCCGCGAGCTAGATGTCGCGGCCTCTGTGCTCATCCTCACCGAAGCTGGCGGTGTCGTAAGCGATACCGAGGGCGAAGTGCCTCGCTTCAATAAGCCGATCCCTACGGAACGAAATCTTATCGCTGCGGCGAGCCCTGAACTGCTGGCAGCGACGCGCGTCGAGGCGAAGGCGATGCTGGAACGCTGGGTCGCGTCAAAAAGATGAACGCAACGAATCCGTAGGGCGGGATGCACTCCCGCAGTCTAGGCAATCCGCCGGCGGCGGGATCGCATCACGCCCTACGCGACCTTCACGCCCAGCCGTGGAATTTCCACCTTCGGGCAGCGATCCATCACGACCTTCAGTCCCGCCGCCTCGGCTTTCGCCGCAGCATCTTCATTTATCACGCCGAGCTGCATCCATACAGACTTCGCCCCAGCGGCGATGGCGTCATCGACGACTTCCGCGGCAACTTCCGAGTTTCGGAAGACATCCACCATATCGATCTGCGGGCCGATCTCGTCGAGCGATGCCCAGACATGTTCGCCATGTACCTGCTGACCGGCGATGACGGGGTTGACCGGCATCACGCGATAGCCCTGCTGTTGGAGGTAAAGCATCACGCGGTTCGAATCGCGCTGCGGCTTGTCGGAGAGGCCGACCATCGCGATGGTTTTCACATCCTCGAGCAGTGCCTTGATCTCGGCGTCGGTGGTCAGCGGCATCATTTATACTCCCAGTTCGGCACGCAACGCCGCCGCGACAGTGCGCAGCGCCTCGGCGGCGGGGCCATCGCCAAGGACGGCGGGGGTCCCGGCGTCCGCGCTTTCACGTAGCGCCATGGTCAGCGGCACAGCACCCAGAAAGGGAACGTCGCGCTTCGCCGAAGTTTCCCTGACTGTCCCTTCGCCGAAGATCGGCGTCGCCGTCCCGCAGGCGGGGCAAATGACGGTACTCATATTTTCGACGAGACCCACGACATCGATGCCGACCTTGGCGAACATCGCCATCGCCTTTTCCGCATCGATCAATGCGAGATCCTGCGGCGTCGAGACGACAACACTGACGAGCGTCGGCCCGGCGTCTTTCACCTTCTGCGCAAGGCTCAGCTGGATGTCGCCCGTTCCCGGCGGCATGTCCATGACAAGAATGTCGAGATCGCCATCTCGGGTCCAATCGCCGTCCGACAGCATCTGCATCATCGCCGCCGACGCCATTGGCCCGCGCCAGATCATCGCCTGTCCCGGCGGGGTCAAATTGGCAATCGAAAGAGATTTTATCCCGTGCGCTTCCAGCGGCAAAATGCGGCCCTGTTCGCCATCCGCCTTGCCATGCGCATCAAGAAGCGTCGGCACGGACGGTCCGTAGATATCCGCGTCGAGCAGGCCGACCTTCAACCCGCCCTGCGCGAGCGCTACCGCCAGATTGGCCGCCACCGTGGATTTGCCAACGCCGCCCTTGCCACTGGCCACGGCGACGATGGTGCCGATGCCGGTCAGTTTTGGCGCAGGCGCTTCGTGCGCTTGTCGCGCGCGGCCACTGGGGCGCCGCTCCCCGCTGCCGGACGGAGCCCCTGCGCTCGTCGTGATGACGCGCGCGTTCGGGACGGCGCCATCGAGTTTCTGACGCAGCGCCGCGACCGCCTCCGCATCGAGCCCGCCGATATCAAGCACATAGCCTGCGTTCCCGCCGCGCAGGCTTACGCCCGACACACGCGGACCCGCAATTTCGCGCAGCCGCGCCTTCAGTTCGTCTTCGGTCGGCATCGCCGTTCGGGGCTCCTGTCTCTGCGGCAAATGGGGCGCACCTATAGGAAAGCGCGGGCCCCGTTCGTATATGACCCTAAACCACCAGACGTAAGGGCGGGGAACACGCGACAAGATGCCTTGGGACAAGAATGACGGCGACGGCCCGTGGGGCGCGAAGCCCGGCGGCAACGACAATGACGGTGACAAGGGCGGCACGAAGGGTGCCAAGCCCTCGAACCCCTGGGGCCAGAAGCCCACGCCCATCCGTGGCGGCAAAACCGGTGGAAAGACCGGCGGCAGCGCAGATTTCGACGATTTCATTCGACGGTCTCAGGAACGGCTACGCGCGGGTCTGCCCGGCGGCGGCGGAACGTCGGGCGGTGGCGGTGGCGGCGGTGGCCGCTCCCTTCCCTGGACGTGGATCATTCTCGGTATCGCCATCATTTGGCTCGCCGCGACGTCCATTTACCGGGTCGAGGCCGAGGAGCGCGGCGTCGAGCAGATGTTCGGTGCCTATCTGAAGACGACAACGCCGGGCACGCACATCAAGTGGCCCGCGCCGATCGTGACGGTCACGAAACTGCCAGTCGAGCAGGTCTCGACCATTCAGATCGGCAGCGAGAGCGCGTCGGACCAAAACCTGATGCTGACAGGCGACCAGAACGTCATCGATATCGCCTATCAGGTCCGTTACAAGATCGACGACGCGGAACTCTATCTCTTTCAGTTCGAGAACCCGGAGATGACGATCCGCGAAACTGCCGAAAGCGCCATGCGCTCGGTTGTCGCCTCGGTGGACCTCGATGCCGCCATCGGACCGCAGCGTGAACAGATCGCCGCCGAGGTCGAACAGCGCACGCAGTCCCTGCTCGCCGAATACCGGGCGGGCGTCGACATCCTCGGCATCGACATCCGTCAGGCAGATCCGCCTGCAGAAGTCGACGACGCCTTCAAGGACGTGCAGACCGCACAGCAGAACGCCGAACAGTATATCAACCAGGCACGCGCCTATAACCAACAGCTTGTCGCGCAGGCGCGCGGTCAGGCCGCTGCCTTCGATGCCGTCTTCGAACAATACCGCCTCGCGCCCGACGTGACGCGCAAGCGCATGTATTTCGAAACGATGGAGCAGGTACTCGGGAAGGTGGACAAGACCATTCTGGAGGCGGACGGTGTCGTCCCCTACTTACCGCTCAATGAAGTCAATAATCGTCGCCGCGCTCCGGCGGGAGGCCAGTGATGCTGAAGAACCCTATTTTACTCCTGGGCGTTCTATTCGGTGCGCTCATTCTCGTCGCGACGGGCACCTATGCGGTGTCGGAAACGCAGCAGGCAATCGTCACGCGGCTTGGCGAGCCCGTTCGCATCGTGAACGCCTTCGACGAGGACGAGCCGTTCGGCCGAACGGGCGCAGGCGTGCAGCTGAAAATCCCGTTCATCGAAGACACGGTCTATATCGATAAGCGCATTCAGGACCTCAACATGCAGCCGCAGACGGTGCTTTCCACCGACCAGCTGCGCGTTGTCGTGGATGCCTTTGCGCGCTTTCGCATCGTCGATCCGCTGAAGATGTACCAAACCGTGCGTTCCGATGACCGGGCCGCAACGGAATTGTCGCAGATCCTGACGTCCAGGCTTCGTAACGAGCTCGGCCGTCAGACCTTCGCAGCGCTTCTCAGCCCGGAACGCGCCGACCTGATGAACTCGATTCAAACGTCGGTGAACAGGGAAGCGTCTCGTTATGGCGCGGAGATCATCGACGTTCGTATCAAGCGCGCCGATCTTCCCATCGGCGATCCCTTGGAATCCGCCTTCGCTCGAATGCGGACCGCGCGTGAGCAGGAAGCCCGCCGCATCCGCGCCGAGGGTGACCGCGAGGCGCGCGTGATTCGTGCCGAAGCCGATGCCGAGGCCGCGCGTATCTATGCCGACAGTTTCGGGCGCGACGAGGAATTTTACGAGTTCTATCGCGCCATGCAGGCCTACCAGGCGGCGTTCGTCGGCACGGCGGAGGATCCCGCGTCCACAGCCAACATAATCCTGTCGCCGCAAAATGAGTTTCTTGAGCAGTTCCAAGGGAATGTACGCTAGGCGTCCGTAGATACTGACGAGAGACCGGACGAATGGAAGCACTCCTTATCGGTATCGGTCTCGCCATCGCTTTTGAGGGTGCAGCCTGGGCGTTGGCCCCACGCGGTATGCGTGAGGCCGTCGATTGGCTGTTCGCAGGCGGCGAACGACGCGTTCGCATTTTCGGCGCGGTGGCATTTACAATCGGTTCGGCCTTCGTGCTTCTGACAAAGGCCGCAGGGTAGAGGGAGCAGAACGCGCTACCTTAGCGTTGTTTTGCGTTAGTTTAGGGTTGAAAGACAGCTTATGACCAGCATTCGCACCGCATCCGGCTATCTTGTCGGCGGCCTTCTTTTCGGCGCATCGGCGACCCTGGCGCTCCAGCCGACCGTCTTTGCGCAGGCGGAAACGCAGGCGCAGAACAGCCCCGCTATGCAGGCTGCGATGCCACCGTCCGGTGCCCCCGGCAGCTTCGCCGATCTCGCCGCTCGCTTGCAGCCCTCCGTTGTCAACATCTCGACGACCCAGCAGGTCGAAGTGCGGCGGATGCCCGGCCCCTTCGGCCGGTTCGGCCCCTTCAACTTCCGCCAGTTTCAGGAGCAGGAAGAGGACGCCGAACCGGAAACGCGCGAGGCCTCTTCGCTCGGCTCCGGCTTCATCGTTTCGCCCGATGGATATGTCGTCACGAACAATCACGTCGTCACCGCGCGCAGCGGTAACGATGCGGTCGACACGATTACGGTCACGCTCGGCGACGAGCGCGAATATGAGGCGAGCATTGTCGGGCGCGATCCGCTTTCCGACCTCGCGCTTCTTAAAATCGACGGGGAGAACCTGCCCTATGTTCGCTTCGGACGATCGGAAGGCGTGCGCGTTGGCGACTGGGTCGTCGCGATCGGCAACCCCTTCGGCCTCGGCGGCACGGTTACGGCGGGCATTGTCTCGGCCTTGCAGCGCGGCATTGGCGGGCAGTATGACCGCTACATCCAGACCGACGCCAGCATCAACCAGGGCAATTCCGGCGGCCCGATGTTCGACCTGAATGGCAATGTCATCGGCATCAACACGGCCATTTTCTCGCCGACAGGCGGCAATGTCGGCATCGGTTTCGCTATTCCGGCAAGCCAGGCGGAACCGATCATCAACCAGCTCCGCCAGATGGGACGCGTTCGCCGCGGTTACCTTGGCGTCGGTATTCAGGGCCTGACGGACGAGCTCGCCGAGGGTCTCGGGCTTGATGGCGACAACGGTGAGATCGTCAACAGTGTTCAGCCCGGCGGTCCAGCCGCCGACGCGGGGATCGAACCGGGCGACGTCATTATCGAGGTGAATGGTCAGAAGGTGACCTCGCAGAACACCCTCAGCTTCATCGTTGCCAATTCGGGTATTGGATCGAAAGTGCCCATTACGCTGATCCGCGATGGCGAGCGCGTTCGCGTCGAAGCGACGCTCGATGAACGTCCGACCGAACAGCAACTCGCCGCGACCGGGGACGATGAGCCCGACATGCCGGCGGATAGTCCGGATCGAGAGGCCGCGCGCGCTTCGCTCGGCATCACGCTAACCGAACTGACGCAGCAGGTCCGCGCGCAGCTCGGCCTCGACGACGAGATTGAAGGCGTGGTCGTGGCGAGCGTCAATCGCCGCTCCGACGCCGCTCGCAAGGGCATCGGCCCGGGCACTGTCATCCTGTCGATCAACAATCAAAAGGTGACGACGGCTTCCGAGGCGGCCGTCGCCGTCGCCGAAGCTCGCGAGGATGATAGGACCTCGGTCGCGATGTTGGTGAAGCGCCGCCGCGATCCGCAGCCGAACTTCGTGGGCGTTGAAATGATGGAAGCAGAATAAGCCTGCTTACGGCGGCGGGGGCGTCAGATCGCCCGCGTCGCCTCCTTCAACCAAACCTGCTCGTCGTCCGACTTTAGCTCAGGTCCGATCTTGGCGCGGACATCGGCGTGATAGTCATTCAGCCATTGCCGCTCGGCATCCGTCAGTAACGTCGGTTCGACCAGGTCGAGTGAAATCGGCGCGAACGTGATCGTTTCGAAACCGAGCCACTCGCCCTCCATGCCGTCGATCTCACGCTCTTCAACAATGACGAGGTTTTCGATCCGGATTCCAAACGCGCCTTCTTTGTAATAGCCGGGCTCGTTTGAGAGGATCATGCCCGCTTGCAGCGGTTCGTCGCCGCCGGAGCCCGGATAGCCAGCACCGGAGATGCGCTGTGGCCCCTCATGGACGCTCAGGAAGCTGCCGACGCCGTGGCCGGTGCCGTGGCCGTAGTCGACCCCAGCATTCCAGAGGTGCATGCGTGCGAGGCTATCGAGCTGCGCGCCCTTCGTGCCTTTGGGGAAGGTCTGGCGGGCAAGCGTGATGTGGCCCTTCAGGACCTGCGTGAAGCGACGCTTCATCTCCTCCGATGGCGTGCCGGCGACCATGGTGCGGGTGACGTCGGTCGTCCCGTCGGAATACTGGCCGCCTGAATCCACGAGATAGATGCTGTCTTTCGCGATCCCAAGATTGGACGCTTCGGACACGCGATAGTGCGGCAGCGCGGCGTGCGGCCCGGCGGCGCTGATCGTCTCGAAGCTAAGATCGTGGAGCAGGTTCGACTCCCGACGGAAGCTTTGCAACTGAGCCGCCGCCGACAGCTCGTCGAGCTCGCCTGCGGGTGCTGTCTCCTCGAACCATTTGAGAAATCGACTGAGCGCGCCGCCGTCACGAACATGTGCCGCGCGCGTCCCGTCTAGCTCAACGTCGGTCTTTACCGCTTTTTCGAGGATCGTCGGATCGCGTGCCTCGACAATGGTTGCGCCCGCATCTTCCGCCAGCTGGAAGATCGCTGCAACGCACGTGTCGGGATCGAGCATGACACGATTTCCGCCAAGCGCCTTCAACGCGTCCGGAAACGCATCCCGGGATGCAATCTCGACGTCCGGTCCGAGGTGGTCGCGAACCTCGTCCGTCATCTTTTCCGGCGCCACGAATAACGATGCCGATCCGTCCGCACGGACCATGGCGAAGGCCAGCGCGACCGGTGTGTTCGGGACATCCGACCCGCGAACGTTGAACAGCCACGCCACGCTGTCGAGCGGCGCGATGACAACGCAGTCCGCGTCATTTTCCGTCAGAACGTCCGCAATCTCGGAACGCTTTTCGGCGCTCGATTTCCCGGCAAACGCGTCGTCATGCACTTTCAGCGGCGCGAGCGAGGGGGCCGGACGATCCGTCCAGATCGCATCGATCGGATTGCCGTCGACGGGGGTGAGTGAGACCGATTTCGCTTTTAGGCGCTTTTCCGTCGCCCGTGCCCACTTCCGCGTCGCGAGCCACGCATCGTAACCGATACGCTGCCCGGCTTCGGCATTCTCTTCCAGCCACATCCAGGGCTGGACCTTCGGCAGGGGCTCGTAGCTGTAGAGGTCGCCGTCTACCTGCTCGCGGACCTGCACGGTGTAGCGGCCATCGGTGAACATAGCCGCTTTTTCGGGCAGCACCGCCGCCGAACCGGCCGAGCCTTGAAAACCCGTCAGCCACTCGAGCCGCTGAGCATAATCGCCGACATATTCCGACATATGTTCATCGGTCAGCGGCACGACGAAGCCATCGAGCTGACGCTTGGCGAGTTCGGCCCGAAGGGCGGTGAGGCGGTCTGCATATATGTTCATGGACGCCGTTATCGGGAGGGCATCCCCCTGCCGCAAGTGCCGCATCGTCGCCTCTTGCCAAGCGCCGCCCGAGCCGTGATGACGTGGCCGCCTCGGGGTATGGGGAGCGTTGCCTGTCATGTTGAAAGCCTGGTTTGCCATTCCGCTGTGGCAGCGCGTCATCGGTGCGCTCATTCTTGGCGTCATAACCGGGCTGATCTGGGGACCGGGCGCGGAATCGATCAAGTTCATCGGCGACATCTTCATCAAGTCGATTCAGATGCTCGTCGTCCCGCTCATCTTTTTCTCGCTAGTGGCAGGCGTCTGCGCCATTGGCGACCTCAGGAAACTTGGCGCGGTCGGGGGACGGTCGTTGCTGCTGTTCCTTGGCACGGGCGCGGCGAGCGTCGTTCTCGGTTTGACGATGGGCACCTTCCTGATGCCGGGCTCCGGCCTCGACATTCCCCTGCCCGACAGTTTCACGCCGTCGACGGAGACGCTTGACTGGCGCGAAATGCTGCTCCGTTTCGTGCCCGCCAACATCGTCGACGTCATGGCGTCGAACGACGTCCTGCCGCTCATCACCTTCGCCATCCTCTTCGGGATGGGCATCCTTCTTGCCGAGAAACAAGGCGAGCCGCTCATCCGCGCGATGGATGCAGGTGCCATCGCCATGCAGAAGATGACGATGATCGTCATGGAGCTGACACCCTTTGGGGTCTTTGCGCTGATCGCCTGGGTCGCGGGGACCTTCGGCACCGACGCGCTGCTGCCGCTCGCGAAGCTCGTCGCTCTCAACTATGTCGGCTGCGCGCTCATCATTCTCGGCATCTACCCAATCGTCATCAAAGGTCTGACGAAGCTTCCGATCATCGACTTCTTCCGCGGTATCATCGACGCGCAGGCCGTCGCCTATTCGACGGCCAGTTCGAATGCGACGTTGCCCGTCACCATGCGCTGCGTGCAGCGAAACCTCGGCGTTTCGCGGTCCGTGTCCAGTTTCGTGCTGTCTCTCGGCGCAACGATCAACATGAACGGCACGGCAATGTATATGGGCCTCGCAAGCCTCTTCGGCGCGCAGGTGTTCGGCATCGATCTCTCGACGACTGACTATGTCCTGATCGCAATTACGGGCACATTGGGCGCCATCGGCGCGGCGGGTGTTCCGGGGTCCGGCCTCATCATGATGGGCCTCGTCTTCGGCGTGGCGGGCATTCCGCTGGAAACTATTGCGCTCGTCGCCGGGATCGACCGGATCATGGATATGATGCGCACGATGACGAATATTTCCGGCGATGCGACGGTTGCCGTCGCCGTCGGCCACATGCTGAACGAAATCGATGTCGAGGAATATGAGAGTGCCGACGACGTCTAAGCGCTTCCGTGTGCACGGGAAGGTGCAGGGCGTCTGGTACCGCGGCTGGACGGTCGACACCGCGAACGCGCTCGATCTCGCAGGATGGGTGCGGAACCGCCGCGACGGTACGGTCGAAATTCTCGCCAGTGGTCCGCCCGACAAGGTCGACGCTCTTGCTGCGAAGCTGAAGACCGGGCCGGAGGCGGCGCGTGTCGATCGCGTTGAGGCTGTGGTCGCCGACGAAGCCATTCCCATGGGTTTCGCGCAGCGGCCCACACGCTAGATCCCGCGCCTTCAATCGACAAGTTCATGCGCACCACCTAACTTCTCCGATATGGATGCCCAGACACCGCCCGCCGCGAAAGCCGCTGCGCCGCCGCCGAAACCAACGGGGCTGACCCGTCGCCGCTTGCTGATCGGCACCGGCGCGGGCGCCGCGCTCCTCATCGGCTATGCCGTCTGGCCACGGGACGTACGGCTGAACCTGCCCGTGCGGCAGGATGAGACGCTAATCAACGGCTTCCTGAAGATCGCGCGCGACGGGCGCATCACGGTCGTCTGTCCGCAGGCCGAAATGGGCCAGGGCGTCTACACCGCCTTGCCGCAGCTTCTTGCCGCCGAATTGGGCGCTGATTGGAACATGGTAGGCGTCGAACCTGCGCCCTTGCATCCGATCTACGCCAACCGCGCTTTCGTCGACGGCGTTGGCGAGTCTATGCCCTCGCTTCTCGGCGGGATCGCGAAATGGGCGGCGGTCAGTGTCATCGAACGCTTCGAGGTACAGGCGACGGGCGGCTCTACTTCCGTCAAAGCCTATTGGGAACCGTTGCGCATGGCAGGGGCCGCGGCACGGGCGCTCTTCATCCGCGCGGGTGCGCGACGGCTTGGACTTGATGCTGGTGATCTCGATACGGCGGACGGCTTCGTCGCGGGCGGCGGAAAGCGCGTAAGCTTCGTCGATCTGCTGCCACATATCGATCCGGACGATCTGCCCGCCGAGCCGGAACTGAGGCAAGGCGCGACGATAATTGGGCAATCGGTGCCGCGCATCGATATCCCTGCCAAAACCAATGGCAGCGCCATTTTCGGTGCGGACGTCCGCCTGCCCGGCATGGCCTACGC
>JBAUIQ010000062.1:0-1779 GCA_049683075.1 Pacificimonas sp. | reverse complement strand
GCCCTTACCGGTAGAAAATGTGCTGACCGATATTGGCCGTCTTTTCAAACCGATGACGCCATTTCGGGGCAACATACTGCGCATGAAAGAACACGGCTTCGTCGGTGACGTCAGCCCAGTTGTCGGTCTTCGCGACGACGGCCACGGCCTCGGCACGCTTCCAGTGTTTGTTCTTGTGCGCCGGCACATCGGGGATGCGGTCGAAAGTGAAGCTGAACTGGTAACGCTGGTAGACGACGTCGCAGATGGACGATGGCCAGCGGCGATCCTCGACCCGGTTCAGGACGACCTGTGCGACGGCCAACTGACCCTCGAGCGGTTCGCCCCTCGCTTCGTTGTAAACAGCGCTCGCGAGGCACTCCATCTGCTTGTCGAGCTCTGGCAGACCATAATCGCGAACATTGTTCACGAGCGTCCGCAGGGACACATCGGCAGTGCCCGCAGCCTCGATCGCCTCTTCGTCGATGACGACTGGCGGCGCGTAGGGCGCGATGAAGTCGAGATCTTCTTCCTCGAGGGTGAAGGCCACGGGGGCCGCTTCAAGCGCCGTCGGCTGGCTTTGCAGGTCGGTCGGAACGCCTGCGGCGGCCATCAGGCCAAGACTGGCAGCCGCCACCGCAATGGCGCGTTTGGATTTCAGCATGTCGATAAACGCCTGTTTCTGGGTCCGGCCGGGAACTTACTGCCTTAGACGCGCATTTTGTTTGCGTCGGGCCTGGACCTGTTCAACTTAAGCTACCCCCCATAGGGCGCTTTCTCGTTCGCCCCCCTCATGTGGGACAACCACCTGCGCGGTCAACTCATCGCGGGCAGTTCGTCGATGAACCGTGCGGAATCGGCGATATCCAGTTCGACGACCCACAAATCCGGGTCATATTTCCGTTGTTTATCCAGAACATGGTTAACAGATTCATCCCGCTCGTTCACATTCTCAAGAAGCGGCGACCAACCGATTTCGCCCGTTCCCGTCATGGATCGACCGATGATGGTCACAGTCCCGTCGCGGGCGCGCAAGAGGAACAGGACGGCGCCGCCGGTCGGCTCTCCCTTCGTCACGATGGTGGCAAAGCCGCCGTCCGCTGTGACTTGCCGCCGAAGCGCGTCGAGCCAGGTCTTCGTTGGTAGGCGGGTCAGCCCGCCTCTCCGCTTTCCGCATAACCATCAAGATCGGCGAGGCGGATTTTCGAGCGCATGAAGGTTCCCGTCCCGCGGGCGACCTCTTCGCCATCGAGCGTCATCAAGGTGCTTTCACCGACGAAGAGACGTCGACGTCCGGACAAAAACCGCCCCTCCGCGATCAGCTCGCCTGCGGGGACAGGACGTTCCATGTGAAGGTTGAAGGCGGTCGTCAGCATGAAAACGTCGGGCACGAGCGTATTGACGGCATAGAAGGCCGCATCGTCCAACATCTTGAAATAAATCGTGCCGTGCGCCGCCCCGGCGGCATGGAAATGCGCCGGGTTCACCTCGAAACGAAGCTGCGACACGCCCTGCCGCGGCAGGGTCAGTTCCGAGCGAAACAGGCCGTTGATCGGCGCGACGGCGTATAACGCCTCCAGTCGAGCCCGATGATCGGCCCCGTCCGTCCCATCGACCGCTTCAACAGTGTCTTCGGTGCCGCTCATCTCGTCCCCCGATCGCACGCGCCTCAGGCAGCGACACTCCAGCCCTTCGCCGAGAGCATCGCGTTCGCAGCATCAACATCGCGCACCCCGCGCAGCTTTTCGATCAAGGCCTGATCACGAAAAAACCGGCTAATGGCGGCTAACGCTTTTAAGT
>JBAUIQ010000061.1:0-7214 GCA_049683075.1 Pacificimonas sp. | reverse complement strand
CCAGGGGATCGCCAATTTCGTAACGGGTTTCTTCGGCGGCATGGGCGGCTGTGCGATGATCGGCCAATCGGTGATTAACGTGAAGTCCGGTGGCACCAGTCGCCTGTCGACGATGACGGCGGGACTTTTTCTGCTGTTCCTGATCGTCGTCCTTGGCCCTTGGGTGGCGGAAATCCCGATGCCGGCGCTCGTTGCCGTCATGATCATGGTGAGTATCGGCACGTTCAGTTGGGCGTCGATCCGCGATATTCGCCAGCACCCGTGGCACTCCTCGGTCGTCATGCTGGCGACGGTCGTGGTCGTCGTTTGGACACACGATCTAGCACAGGGTGTTCTCGTCGGCGTGCTTCTCTCCGGCATCTTCTTCGCAAACAAGGTGAAGCGCCTGTTCGCGGTCGCCATCGAAACCAGTGCGGACGGCAGGGCAAAAACCTATCGCCTGACGGGCGAAGTCTTTTTCGCTTCGACCCAGCGCTTCCTCGACAGCTTCGATTTCCGCGAAGTCCTCGACCGCGTCACGATCGATGTCTCCGGCGCGCATTTCTGGGATATCTCTGCCGTCGGCGCATTGGACAAGGCTGTCATCAAGTTTCGGCGCGAGGGCACTGAGGTGGACATTGTTGGCCTGAACGCGGCAAGCGCGACGATGGTCGACCGTTTCGGCGAGGACAATACGGGCGGAGTCATCGCATGAGCCACATTCTCGCCTGCCTCGACGCCTCGGAATATGCCACCAGCGTCACAGACTATGCGAATTGGGCCGCGAAACGCATCACAGCCTCGGTCGAGTTGCTACATGTTATTCAGCGTAAGGACGCGGCGCGTGCGCGGCGCGATCTTTCAGGTGCCGTTGGTCTCGGCGCGAAAAGCGATCTGCTAGAGGAACTTGCTCGCATCGACGAAGAAGAAGCACGCCTGTCGCGCGACCGGGGACGGTTGATCCTCGCCGCCGCCGCCGAGCGGGCAAGCGAGGCCGGTGTCGAGACCGTTACGCAAACCCATCGGCACGGTGGCATCGTCGAGACCATCATCGAACGCGAAGCCGATGCCGATCTGGTTGTCATCGGGAAACGCGGCGCATCGTCGGAGTTCGCGCCCGGCCATCTTGGCAGCAAGGTCGAACGCGTCGTCCGCGCCAGCGAACGGCCTGTGCTCGTGGCTTCGCGAAAGTTCGCAGAACCAAGCCGCCTTCTCCTCGCTTATGATGGCGGAAAGAGCGCTCGACGTGCGGCGAGCTACATAGGTAACTCGCCGGACTTCACCGACTTACCGGTTCACGTGATTTTCGCCGGAAAGGATCGGGATGCAAGTCGGAATATCATCGCCAGCGCGAAGACGTTGATGCCGAAGCATGACGTGACAGACTGTTTGGCGGATGAAGATCCGGACGAACTTATTAAATCGGAAATGCGCGACGGCGATCTGTTGGTGATGGGCGCCTATGGCCACTCGCCATTGCGAGCGATGATCGTCGGGTCGACGACCACCGAGATGTTGAGGGTCCCCAACCTGCCGGTGATGATGTTCAGGTGAGGGCCGACTACAGGTCGCGCGACACCTTCTCGACGCGCTCATGCGCTTCCTGAGCTTCTAGCGACATGGTCGCCACCGGGCGGGCATCGAGCCGCGCCAGAGAAATCTCTTCGCCCGTGACTTCGCAATAGCCATAGTCGCCATTGTCGAGGCGGCGGAGTGCAGCGTCGATCTTCGCCGTCAGCTTCCGCTGCCGGTCGCGAGCGCGCAACTGGATAGACCAGTCGGTTTCGGAGGACGCGCGGTCCGCGTCATCGGCCTCCCGCAGGCTATCCGCCGCAAGATCGCCAAGCGTCTGCTCGGCTTCGCGGCGCAGATCTTCTCGCCATGTCAGTAATTTCGCGCGGAAATAAGCTTGCTGCCGGGCCCCCATGAAGACCTCCCCTTGTGCAAAGGCCTGCTCACGTGTCGGCACCAGATGGTCGTTGGTCGTCAGAACGGCAGTCGACATAATCTCGCTCCCTCCCAGAAGCTTGTTCGTATCGACGCGCCTCGATCCCCTCTGATCGATAATTCGCGTCAGTCGCGCGCCCTTAGCCTGAAAAACATGACGCGAAGATGACCGGACGTGGCTTTTTCTTGGCATGAAGTCGACAGTTGGGCCTGGTGCGCAACCAAGGCGTGCGCCGTTGCACTCGCCGTTAAGGCTATTGCTTAGCCGAAGGTTATTGCGCTGGCGGCAGAAGCGGCGCTGGATCCCCATGCGCTACATCTTGCCTCTCCTTATCGCCGCACTTGCGAGCGCACTCCCAGCTCAGCCGGCGACGGGCGCGACGGAGTCGGGCACCGTCGGCGCGACAATAAGCGTACCCGTGCAGATTGCAGCGATCGAACCGCTGAACTTTGGTTTCATTCTGCCGGGAACGGCCGCTGGACGGGTCGACATCAACCCAAACAATGGCGCGCGCACGACCTCCGGCGGTGTGCAAGGGGTCGGCGGACCTTTCCGTCCCGCGCAGTTCGTCGGCTACGGTTCGCCAGGCGATATCGTCGTCACCTTTCCGAGCAATTTTCCGACGCTAACCCGCGTTGGCGGCACGGAAACGATGCAGGTCACACGTCTGACCGCGGACAGCACATGGTTCGCGTTCTTCAACAGCGCGGTCAAATTCGTCCCGGCAAGCGGCATGGTGACGCTGAACGTCGGCGGGCGACTGGAAGTGCCCGCGAACCCCGTGCCGGGCAATTATGTCGGCACCTACAATGTAACGATGAACTACTTCTAGGCGTTCGACGACGGACGCGTTATTCGGCGCGCCCATGAGCATGACCGACTTCCCGCCCGAAACGAGCTACACCGACAGCCCGCGCGTCTATTGCGACGGTGAGGGCGGCGTTCTCGGACATCCGCGCGTTTGGCTACAAATTGGCGATGCGGGCTATGCCGACTGCGGCTATTGCGACCGCCGCTTCATCTTGACCGGCGGTCCGGCGGACGAACGGGTCGACGACTGAGCCACCTCCTGATCTTCGGTATGGGCTATGTTGCCGGACATCTGGCGACCAGCTTGCGCGCGGCGGGATGGACGGTTCTCGGAACAGGTCGCAGGGCGCGAGAAGATGTTTTAGCCTTCGATGATCCGACGGTTCGAACCGAGATCGACCGCGCGACCCATCTTCTGTCGTCTGTACCGCCCGCGGACGGAAGCGACCCGGTCCTCAGTAAATACGGTGATGCGCTCCAGCGGTTCGGAGGCTGGAAGGGGTATCTCTCTTCAACGGGCGTTTACGGCGACTGCGACGGCGCGTGGGTTGACGAAACTGCACCGATCGGGACTGGTCGGCGGACGGCACGCAGTCAGGCTGACGCGGATTGGCAAGCGTTTGGGAGCTTCGTCTTCCGACTGCCCGGCATTTACGGCCCCGGCCGCTCACCTTTCGCGCGGTTACGATCTGGCGATGTCCAGCGGATCGATGCGCCGGGGCAGGTCTTCAGTCGCGCTCATGTCGATGACATCGTCTCGGGCATCAGGCTTGCGATGACGCGTGAGGAACCCCGCACTTATAACATATGCGACGACCTGCCCGCCTCCGCGGCCGACGTGACCGCCTATGCTGCTGGTGCCGCGGGACTACCTTTGCCGCCGCTCATTCCGCTTGCCGAGGCGGAGCTTTCGCCGATGGCGCGCGGCTTCTATTCGGAAAATCGGCGGGTTGCGAACGGGCGGGCGAAGCGCGAACTGGGATGGCGGCCGCGATATTTGGATTATCGGTTTGGATTGAGAGCGATCTGGGAAGAGGAGCAGGCGACATGAAATTCGGTGTTGGACAGAGTCCGAAGCGGCTAGAGGACGACCGCCTGCTCAAAGGTAAGGGCAACTATACCGACGATTACGCACCTGCGGGCTGCACGCATGGCGTCACCGTCAGATCGCCATATGCCCATGCGAAGATCCTTTCGATCGAGACGAGCGCGGCACGCGAAATGCCAGGCGTCCTCGCCGTTTATACGGCGGAGGACATCGCAGAATATGGCACCATCCCCTGCCTCGTGCCGCTGTCGCATCCGGTGAAGGCCGAACATGCGCTTCTCACGGGCGATAAGGTTCGCTTCGTCGGCGATGGCGTCGCCTTCGTCGTCGCCGAGACGGCCGAGGAAGCCAAACTCGCCGCCGAACTTGTCGAGGTGGACTATGAAGAACTGCCCGCCGTCGCCAGCATCGATGCCGCCGTCGCCGACGGTGCGGAAAAGATTTGGGACGAGGCCGACTCAAACAAACTGTTCGATTGGCAGGTCGGCGATGCCGATGGCGCTGCCGCAGCGTTCGAAAAAGCGGCGCATGTCACGAAGGTGCGCCTCGAGCAGAACCGCGTCGCGCCGACATCGATGGAGGTCCGCGCCGCCGTCGCGGAATATGACGAAGAAGCTGGCTTTCTGTTCACGACGGGCAGTCAGGGCGTCGTTTCGATGCGCGCCAATCTCGCCGAGAAAGTGTTGAAGATTGAAAAGGAGCGGATGCGGACCGTCACCGGCGATGTCGGCGGGGGCTTCGGCATGAAGGGGTTCCTCTATCCTGAATACGGGCTCGTTTGCCACGCGGCGCGCGATCTCGGACGACCGGTGAAGTGGACGGGCGGGCGCAGCGACGCGTTCCAGACCGATCTTCATGGCCGCGCAATGGTATCGAATGCGTCCGTGGCGCTGGATGCCGACGGAATGATTTTGGCGCTCAAGGTCGAAACCTGGTCGGATCTTGGCGGTTATCAGTCGCAATTCGGTCCGGCGATCCAGACCTTTGCGGGTGGCCGTATCATGGGCGGGGTCTATCGTATTCCGGCCATCGACAATGTCGTCCACGGCATCGCAACCAACACCGCCCCCGTCGATGCGTATCGCGGCGCAGGACGTCCCGAGGCGACGTACATCATCGAACGCCTTCTCGAAACGGCGGCGCGGGAAACCGGTCGAAGTGTTGATGAAATCCGTCGCAAGAATCTGCTACGCCCGGACGAACTGCCCTACGACAATGGCCTCGGCCTGACCTTCGATGTCGGGAACTATCCGAACCTTCTCGATGCCGGATTGAAGCGTGCCGACTGGAATGGCTTCGCTGGACGCAAAGCCGATGCCGAGCGGCGCGGGAAAATCGCCGGGCGCGGCATCGCCTTTTACGTTGAGATAGCCGGAGGCGGGTCGACGGAGGAGTTTGCCGATGTGCGTGTCAAGAATGGCAAGGTGCATGCGGCCATCGGCACGCAGTCGAACGGACAGGGCCACGAAACCGCCTATGCGCAGGTCATCGCCGAGCGGCTCGGTATCGAGATCGAGGACGTCGTCATAGAACAGGGCGATACGGACCGGCTCGAGGTCGGCAACGGAACCGGCGGCTCACGCTCCATGGTTTGGGGCGGCGGCGCCGGGATCGTCGCGGCGGACGAGATGATCGAGAAGGCGCGCAAGCTCGCCGAAACCGAACTCGGCGGCGATGTCGATTTCGACGAGGGCCTCTTTCGAGCGCGCGGCTCGAATGATACCCGAAGCCTTTTCGAGCTCGCCGACTCGCATCCCGGCGAACTTGACACACGTGGTCGATATGCGCCCGAAAGCCCCGTGCCCGCCTATCCAAACGGATGTCATCTAGCCGAAGTCGAGATCGATCCCGAGACCGGAACTCTTGACGTGACGCGCTATACAGTGATGGACGACTTCGGAACGTTGGTGAATCCAATGCTCGTCGAGGGCCAGGTACAGGGCGGTGTCGCGCAGGGCCTCGGTCAGGCGGTGCTCGAGAATGTTGTTTATGACGAGAGCGGCCAGCTCCTGACCGGAAGTTTCATGGACTATGGCATTCCGCGGGCGGACGATGTGCCGCTGGGCATGACGTTCGATACCGAGCCGGTCCCGACGCCAAACAACCCGCTCGGGGCGAAAGGTTGCGGCGAAGCCGGAACGATCGGCGCGATGCCGTCGATCATGAACGCCATCGTCGATGCGCTGGACGGCCAGCATATCGACATGCCGGCGACTCCCGAAAAGCTATGGCGCGCGGCACAAGCGATGCAGGTTCCGCAGGCAGCGGAGTAGGCTCGGTTTTCAGCCTTCCTGACCGTCGTCCTTGGTGATCTCGCCATTGCGGCAATAATCGTTGGGCGCGTCGGGTAGAGTGGACCAGTCGCCTGTATCATAAGCGAGGTCGATGGCCCTTTTGCGCGACTTCTTCCATTCGTCGCAGTCTTCCCTCAGCGTACGGACGAACGCATCGTCACGCTCGTCTTCGCTGACCGTCATCCAGTCCGCGACCTGTATCCCTGCGCGTACCGGCGCCGTTACGACATCGAAGGCGGTTCGTGCGACACAACCGGACAGGGTTGCAACAAGAAGAAGGGCGAAGGGGATACGCATACTGCGGTGTGACGATAGCGGGTGCGGATGAGCCGCGGGTGAACCGTCAACGCTGCGCGAGTTTCCTCAGAAAATGTGCCTCAACAGCGCGCCGGACGCCCTTCGCGATCTGAGTCTGCCCTCGTTTAGAAAACAGATATTTGGAATCTTTCGCGTTCGACATGTAGCCTGTTTCGAGAAGGACTGCCGGTACATCCGGGGCTTTCAAGACAAGAAAACCTGCAAACCGGTGAAAGTGACTGCGAAATGGCACGCCTGCGTTCGACATTTCGCGCTGCAAAAGGGCGGCGAATTCAGCACTGGAATTCATCGTTTCGCGCTGAGCAAGATCAATAAGTATAGACGCAACGTCGTCATTCTCGTGCGCCAGATCGACGCCTGCCGCCAACCCCGAGCGATTTTCGCGCCGGGCTAGGCGCGCCGCCTCCTTATCGGATGCCGTCTCTGAGAGCGTGTAAATCGTTGCGCCGCTGACCTCCGATTTCTGAGGGAAACTGTCGGCATGAACGGAGATGAACAGCTGCGCATTGTTCTTGCGCGCGACATCCGTCCGGGCGCGGTGCGGGATGTAGCGATCATCGCTGCGTGTCAGCAGGGTACGAACCCGGCCCGAAGCATCGAGTTCACGTTTAACGGCTTTCGCGATTGCAAGAACAGCGTCTTTCTCCTGACGACCGTCAATGCTGGGCGAGCCGGGATCGCGGCCGCCGTGACCGGGGTCGATGACGACAAGCGGAAGCCCGCTCGTATCGCGGCGCTTCGGCGCGCGACGCGCTCTGGGTTTAGCGGTCGGTTTGGTGGCGACGGCGACCTCGGTCCGCGACGGCACTTTGGCGTC